>VBFX01000097.1 GCA_005889395.1 Chloroflexota bacterium | reverse complement strand
GACCAGGATGCGGCCCCAGCCGCGGCGGCGTTGGGGTCGCGGGTAGGCGTGTCGGGCGCCGTCCTGCACGAACATGCGTTCGTGAGAGACGCTAGCACGAACAGGCGTTCGCGTCAATCCCCTGTCCGAACAAGTGTTTGCAATGGGCGAACGGATGTGCTAGTCTGCCCCCGTTTTGGAGAAACGCGGTGGTCGACCGGCCGCCGGCTGGGCTCGGAAAATCAGCCGATTCGGCCCGGAAATTACTGTGCTACCATGCTGTGATCGCGGTCTGAACCCCTCCTCTCTCCCCTCCCTGGGCGCGCCGTTTGGGACGGCGCCGGGTGCGAGATGATCGGCTCATGGCCGTCGTCATCGGCGATAAAGGGAGGGGACGATATGCCGGAACCGTTGACCAGCAGGCAGCGGGAGATCCTGGAGTACCTGAGGTTTCGACAGAAGATCCGCAGTTACCCACCTACTGTTCGCGAAATTGGCGAAGCGGTCGGACTCTCCTCCAGCTCAACGGTTCAAAACCACCTCAATACCCTGGAACGTAAGGGCTATATCCGGCGCGATCCGACCAAGTCGCGCACCATCGAAGTCGTCGACATCGACGAAATGCAGGCCAAGCTGAGCAAGGTTGTGGCGGTTCCCCTGGTCGGGCGCGTTGCCGCCGGCCAGCCAATCCTCGCCGAAGAGAACATCGAGGACCACCTGGTCCTCAGCCAGGAACTCGTCGGCTCGGACAATGCCTTCGCCCTCGAAGTCCATGGCGACAGCATGAAAGATGTCGGCATTCTCCCGGGCGATTTCGTGGTGGTCCGGCCGGGTAAAGATGCGCCCAATGGCAGCATCGTCGTCGCCCGGCTGGAAGACGACCAGACCAACGAGTCCACCGCCACTGTCAAGCGCCTCTTCCGCGAGGCCAACCGGGTGCGACTGCATGCGGAGAATCCGGCCTACGAACCGATCTACAGCACCGCCGCCCAGCTCGAGGGCCAGGTCGTCGCGGTGGTACGGCTGCTGCGCTGACCGTTTAGGTCAGGCGCTGCGATCCACGGCGGGAAAGCGGAAGGGAAGGAACTTCGTCAGCAGCCGCCGCGGTACGGCGCCGCGCATCAGCACCCCGTCGCCGCGATAGTCGACCGCCTCCACGTTGCCGTGGGCATGGAACTCCGCCTGCCGCGCGTGCTCACTGTAGGGTAGCAGCACCTCGATCGGGACCATTTCACCGGGCAGGGCCTGGGCGATGGCGCGGCCCAGCGGCTCAAGTCCGGTTTTTCGTAATGCGGACATCGGCACCACCGCGAGATATGGCGACCAATCCTCGGCCAGCAGCTGGTCGACGGCGGACGGGCTCAGCTGGTCCACCTTGTTGAGCGCCAGCACCTTCGGCTTCTCGAGGGCGCCGAGGTCCTGCAGCGTTTCGTGCACCGCCTCCATCTGGTCGCGTCCGTTGTAACGCGTCGCGTCGAGCACATGGAGCAGGAGGTCGGCCTGCTGCACCTCTTCGAGCGTGGCCTTGAAGGCGGCCACCAGGTCGGTGGGTAATTTCTGGATGAAACCGACGGTGTCGGTAAAGAGCACCTCGCGGCGGTTGGGCAGCCGCACCAGGCGGGTCGTCGGGTCGAGGGTGACGAACAAGGCATCTTCCATCTGCACCTGCGCGTGGGTCAGCGCGTGAAGCAAGGTGGATTTGCCGCTGTTCGTGTAGCCGACGATGGCGACCACGGGATAGGCGACGCGCCGGCGTCCTTCACGGCGTAAGGCGCGCTGCTTGCGGATCTCCTTGATGTCCCGGTCGAGCTCGCGGATGCGATGGCGAATGCGCCGCCGGTCGCTCTCGAGCTTTTGCTCACCAGGACCGCGCGTGCCCACGCCGGCGCCCAGGCCCGAAAGGTCGCGACCACCCTGGAGGCGTGGTAACAGATGATGCAGCTGCGCGGCCTCCACCTGCAGGCGACCCTCCTTGGTGCGGGCTCGCTGGGCAAAGATGTCCAGGATCAACTCGGTGCGGTCGATCACCTTGACATCGAGCTTGCGCTCGAGGTTGCGCTGCTGGCGCGGTGACAGTTCCTCGTTGAAGACCAGCAGGTTGAAATCGGCTTCGTGTTTCAGCGCGTGGAGCTCCTCGACCTTGCCCTTGCCCAGGAAGAGCGCGGGATCGGGTTTTGGGCGGCGCTGGGTGTCGGTGCCAACCACGACCACGCCGGCCGTTCTCGCCAGCTCGCTCAGCTCGAGCATCTGTTCTTCCACGGCGGCCAGCCCCTGGTCCTCGTAATCGAGCGACATCAGGTAGGCACGCTCGTGCCTGCCATTGGAATTCCGGATCAACTCGCCTCTGCCGTCATGATACCGGCGCCAAGTCGCGCCATCGCGAGCTCCAGATCCGGTGGAACCCAGGTTACGCGCGAGTCGGCCCTAAACCAGGTCAGCTGTCGGCGGGCATACTGGCGAACCTGGCGCACGGTCGAGTTGCGCGCCGCCTCGAGCGAGAGGGCGCCGTCGATGAAGGCTGCCATCTCGGGATAGCCGTGGCCGAGGCGTCGCAGGTCCGCCCTGGGGAAGTCGCGCCGGACGCGTCGCACCTCGTCGACAAAACCACCGTCGATCATCCGTTGCACACGCGTTTCGATCCGCCGGTCGAGCTCCGCGAGCGGCACGTCCAGGCCGAGCACGGTGATCGACCAGGGTGGCGGGTTCGAGGTGCGCGCCTCGCTCGGCGGGCGGCCGGTGGCGGCGTGAATCTCGAGCGCGCGGATCAGGCGCCGTGGGTTGCGCCGCGCGCGATCGGCGGCCGCGGGATCGATCCGCCGGAGCTCGGCGTCGAGCGCGTCCGCGCCCTCCTCGTCGAGGCGCCGCTCGAGCGCCGCTCGGAAGGCTGGGTCGGGCGGCGCGCCGCCGAGATTCCAACCGTCGAGCACGGCGCGGAGATAGAGGCCCGTCCCTCCCTGGAGCACCGGTAGGTGCCCTCGTCCGGCGATCTCTGAAATCGTCCGAAGCGCGACCCGTTGGTAGTCGGCGGCGGTGAATGGCGCGTCGGGGTCGACGACGTCGATGCCATGCAGGAGAACACCACGCAGCTCCGCTCGGGTGGGTTTGTTGGTGCCGATATCACAGTGGCGAAAGACCTGGCGCGAATCCATGGAAACCAGCTCGCCCTTGAGCCGCTCGGCGACGCGGATGGCCAGCTCGGTCTTGCCGCTGGCCGTTGGCCCGACGATCGCCAGCACGCGCAGGTTGGCTACGGCCGTTTGAACAGGCGCCTCAACTGGTGATCCGGCAGGATCAGGGTCGTCGGCCGGCCGTGCGGGCAGCTGATCGGCTCCTCGGTCATCGCCAGCGAGCTCAGCAGCTGGCCCGCGGATTCGGGTGTCATCGCGTCGCCGAAGCGGACCGCGCTGTGACACGCCAGCAGCGCCGCCGTTTCGCGTAGCCGGCGGTCCGGAGTGCGCTCGCCGAGCAGGTCGGTGAGGAGCAGCTCGAGTACGCGCCCGACGCGACCTTCCGGCATGTCGGCCGGCGCCGCCCGAATTCGTAGGGTGTGCGGCCCAAAGCGCTCCCCTTCGAAACCGAGCGTCTGCAGCCACGGCTCGTGCTCCAGGAAGGCTGTTATCTGGCCCGGCGTCAGGTCGAGGACATGCGGGATCAGCAGCATTTGGCTCGACGGCTGCCGCCGCTCGAGGCGACGGACGATCCGGTCGAAGAGCACCCGCTCGTGTGCGGCATGCTGGTCGATCAGTACTACGGCGCGGGGCGCTTCCGCCACCAGATAGCCGCGCAGCAACTGCCCGATGTACTCCAGTGGCGGCAGCCGCGAGCCAGCGTCTCTTCCCTCTGCGCCCTCGGTCCACCTCGCCTCTTGGCTCTCGATCACCTCCCCCGCCGGCGGGGGAGGGTTCGGGTGGGGGCTCGTCTCCCGCAACTCGAGCAGCGGTCCACCGATTGCCGACTGCAGCTCGTAGATCGGGCTCCGCCGAAGGGCGCGGTAGCAGGCGCGCTCGACTGCCCCGAAGATGGCGCCCTCGTTGCGAAAGCGGACCTCACGCTTGGTGGGATGAACGTTGACGTCGACCTCGCCAGGATCGACGCGCAGGTCGAGCACCGCAAGCGGGAACCGATCGGGCTCGCGCAGCCCGCGATACGCCTGCTCCACCGCGAAGGCCAGGTTGCGGTGGTGGATGCGACGCCCGTTGAGGAGGATCACCATGTGCTCGCGGCTGGCGCGGTGCAGCGCCGGAGGACTGATCAGGCCGCTGACGATTCCATCGTCGACCGCGAGCATGGCGGCGGCGGTTGGCGCATCGTACACGGCGGCAAAGGCCGCGCGCCGGTCGGCGGTTCCCGCGGTTTCCAGCACGCGCCGCCCATCGGCGCCGAGGGTGATCCCGACCGTGGGGTGCGCCAGCGCCAGCTCGCTACCGAGTCGCACGATGACCGCGGTTTCGGTTGCCGGTTGTTTGAGGAATTTGAGACGGGCCGGGGTGTTGAAGAACAGCCGGCTGACGCTCACCCGAGTTCCCACCGGACTCCCGGCCGGACCCGCAGCAATCTGCGCACCGCCCTCGACCAGCACGCGGTACCCCTCTCCCCTATCGCGCGGCCGGCTCACCGCTTCTACGCGCGCGACCGCGGCAATGCTCGCCAGTGCCTCACCCCGGAATCCAAGGGTGCGAATCGTTCGCAGGTCGTCGAGCGAGCGAATCTTGCTCGTGGCGTGCCGCAAAAACGCGAGCGGGAGGTCGACCGGGGCCATCCCCTCGCCGTCGTCGACAACCTCGATCAAGCTCTGGCCGGCGGCTTCGATACTCACCTGGATCCGGGACGCGCCCGCATCGATCGCGTTCTCCACCAGTTCCTTCACCACCGCCGCGGGCCGATCGACCACCTCACCGGCGGCGATACCGTCGGCGACCGCGGTCGGCAGGATGGTGATGCGGGCGGGTGCCAGGCCGGTCTCAGCGCGTGACATGCTCTCCCTGCCATGCATAGAGCTTTTCCAACGCCTCCCGTGGCGAGAGGCGTTCGAGGTCGAGCTGCTTCAGCTCGGCGACCACCGGGTGGTCCAGCGGCAGGCTGAGCTGCGCGCTCGCGTCCGGCCGTTCCAGGGGCCGCTGCCCCTCGAGCTCGGTGAGCACCTGACGCGCGCGCACCACGACCTGCCGCGGTAGGCCGGCGAGCTCCGCGACATGAATGCCGTAGCTGCGGTCGGCGCCCCCCGCCACGACCTGGTGCAGGAAGATGACGCGCTCGCCTTCCTCGCGCACCTCCATCCGGAAGTTGCGCAGCCGTGGCAACCGTTGGGCCAGCGCGGTCAGCTCGTGGTAATGGGTGGCGAACAGCGTCAGCGAGCGCAGCTGTGGAGCATCGTGAAGGTACTCGAGGATCGCCTGGGCGATGCTAACCCCGTCGTAGGTGCTGGTGCCGCGGCCGACCTCATCGAAGATGAGGAGGCTGCTGGGCGTCGCATGCGCGAGGATGTGGGCGGTCTCCACCATCTCGACCATGAAGGTCGACAGGCCGCGGGCCAGTTCGTCGTGCGCGCCCACCCGCGTGAAGATCCGGTCGCAGAGACCGATAAGGGCACGACTGGCCGGCACGAAGCTGCCCACCTGGGCTAGCAACACGATGATGCCGGCCTGGCGAAGGTAGGTCGACTTGCCGGCCATGTTCGGGCCACTCAGGAGCACAACTTGTTGATCGCCCGCGTCCAGCCGCAGGTCGTTGGGGACGAAGCGGCCGGGCCCGAGTGCGGCTTCCACAAGAGGATGCCGGCCATCGACGATCTCGATCCCCGGCTGATCCCCCAACACCGGTCGCACCCAACGGTGTCGCGCCGCCAGGGTGGCGAGCGCGGCGACGGCATCGAGCTGACCCAGCCAGGCGGCGGTGTCGAGCAGGTCCTTGCCGGCTGCGGTAATCCGCCGGCAGAGCTCGCTGAAGAGCGTGTGCTCGCGCGCGATCATCGCGCTTTTCGCGTTGAGAACCAGCGCCTCCTTCTCCTTGAGCTCGGGCGTGACATAGCGCTCGCCGTTGACGAGCGTTTGCTTGCGCACGTACTCGGCGGGGATCGCCTCGCGATTGGCGTGACTGATCTCGAGGTAATAGCCGAACACCTGATTGAATCCGACCTTCAGCGACCGGATGCCCGTCCGCTGGCGTTCGTTCTGTTCCAGGCCGGCGATCCAGTCGCGGGCGGCCCTCGATCCGTCGCGAAGGCCGTCGAGTTCGGGGTCGAACCCCGGCTTGAAGACCCCGCCGTCTTTCAGCGTGGCCGGAACGTCGTCGACCAGCGCCTGCTCCAGGTGATCGCGCAGCTCCGCCTCGGACGGCGATGGCAGCGAGCCGGCCAGCTCCGGCCATTTGGCTGTCGTGCGCCGCACGCCCGGCAGCGCGACCAGCGCCTTGAGCAATCCGCGCAGGTCGCGGGGGGTGGCGACCCCTTGCCCGGTCCGCGCGGCGATGCGTTCCAGGTCTGGCAGCCCGCGCAAGGCGGTTTGCAGCTGACCGCGCGCCAGCGGATCCTCGACGAGCAGGGTTACGCGGTCGAGCCGGTGATCGAGGGGCGCGCGGTCCCGCAAGGGCTGGTCGAGCCAGCGCCGAAGCTCGCGGGCGCCCATCGTGGTGGTTGCCTCGCGCAGCATCAAGCCGACGAGGTCGTCTCCCGACGACGGGCGCTCGGCAGCCAGCCCCAGACTTTTACGGGTCGGCGGGTCGAGATGCATATAGGCCCGGGGATGCTCGGCATGCAAGCGGAGCAGCCCGGGCTCCAGGCGCAGGTGGGATCGCTCGGCGTGGCGTATCAGGGCTTGGGCGGCCGCCAGCGCCTCCGGCCACTCGTCACAGCCGAAGGCCGCCAGTGTTTCGACGCCGAGTAGAGTCTGCAGGCGGTCGACGGCCGCGCGGGCATCAAAGTCGAGTGGATCGGCCCAACTGGTGGGCGTCGCGCCTACCAGCGTGAGCAGGCGCGACCGGTCCCCTTCGGAAGCGACCAGCTCAGCCGGTCGCAGCCGGGTCAGTTCATCGCGAAGCGCGTCATCGGTCGGCTCGACGCGCAGCAACGCGAGCTCGCCCGTGGAGCAGTCCAGCGCCGCGATGCCGTGGTAGTGCGACCGCAGGCAGACGGCGACCGCGTAATTGGTGCCGCCGCCCTCGA
>VBFX01000015.1 GCA_005889395.1 Chloroflexota bacterium | reverse complement strand
ACAAATTCGCCCTCCGCAGACGCGGTCTTTCCCCAGCCCCAAACGGACGTTTCCCTGCTAGACTAGCCGCCATGTCGGAAGCCCTGGCGAGTTCTTCAGCGACCCTTCGGCCAGGGCAACAGGTACGACCGAGGGTCCGGCCGACCATGCGCCCGGTCCAGCTCGGGACTCGCTATCTCGGACTCCTCTCGGCGTGGGCGGTCGCGGTCGGTCTGACCTTCAAGTCCGAGCTGCTCTCCCCCATCACGCCGGTGCTGACAATCATCGCCGCCTCGACCTTCTCGATGCTCCAGACGCCCGATTACCGGGTGCACGCCGTGGCGATGCTGACCATGGGAGGCTTCATCTTTGCCAGCAGCTTCGTGGATCTCTCGCGCGGCATGGGGCGCGAGCGCCCGCTCCACCGCTTCCTCCGCGATGCCACCACGTTCTGCGTCCTCCTGGCCCTCTTCTACCTCATCTTGCAATCGACTGACCTCGCGAATCCCATCAAGTTCAGCGCCATCTTCGTCATCGCCCTGCTGAGTGGCTATCGCAGCTTCCGCTTCGCCACCAAGCGCGAGGGCCTGGCCCTGCTGTCCGCCTTCCTCACCGCCGGCACTGTCACCTTTGGCGCGTTCGGCATGGTGACCTACCTTAACCAGGGGAGCCAGTACGTCGCCGTCATCCTCGCGTTCGCGTGGTACGCCTGGCAGGGGCTCACCGTCCACGCACTCGACGATTCCCTGACGCGCCGGATCATGTTCGAGTACGGGCTCTTCGCCGTGATCTGCGTCTACCTGATCGCGCTCGCCCTGGTGACCGGCCGCCCGATCGGTTAGCTGTCGATCAAGGGCTGCGCCACGAACTGGCCGGCGACATCGTTTGCCCCCAGCCACTGATAGGCGGTGAGCAATTTCAGATTGGTGTCACCCCGGGCGTCGAAGCTCATGGCGCCCATCGCGCCGCGGTAATCCCGGATCCCTGACACCTGGTTCAACACCTGGGCGCGCGTGGGCATCGCTCCGCCCGCATCATCGATCGCCCGCCCGATGGCTGCGATCAGGAGCCGGGTCGCATCGTAGGCGGGCAGGCCAAAGGCGCCCACGTCGTGGCCGTAGGCCGTCTTGTAGTCGTGCACGAACGCCTGCGCCCCTCGGAGAACGGCGGGGTAGGGACCGACCACGGTGTAATAGCTGCCCCGCGCCGCCGCGCCCGCGGCCTTGGCAAACTGGCTGCTGGCCAGCCGGTCGCTCCCGATCAGCGGTACCTGCGGCATCCGCGCCGCCATCTCGCGCCGTAACGACGCCGCCGCGCTGACTCCCGTGCCGGCGAAGTAGATGACGTCCGCGCCCAGTTCGAGGGCGCGCTGGACGCGCGAGCCAAAGGTGGCCGGCTGGTTGGGATCGAAGGCGCCCAGGTCCGATGGGTCCACGATCGTCCCGCCGTCTCGAACAAACCGCGCGACGAAGGTGATCGCAATCCCCAGCCCAAAGGTGGTCTGATCATTGATGACGAAGGCCCGCTTCTTGCCCAGCGCCTTGAAGGCCAGGTCGGCGCCGGCCGCCCCCTCCACCAGCTGGGTCGTCACCACCCGGAAGAAGTTATTGGGACCGCTCGGGCGAAGCCGCGCGCTCAGCCCCTGGCAGTGCCCGTCCGGTGGCTCCTGGGAGAGGCACTCGTTCGTCGTACCGGGGCTCACCATGGTGAGGCCTGCGCCGTTCGCTACCGGCAGCTCGCTCTTGGCCACGCTGTCGTGGAGCGGGCCGACCATCGCCAGGACTCGCGCATCGTTGGCAAGGAGCTGAACGTTCTTCGCGCCCTTCGCCGGGTCATGGATGCCCTGGCTGACATCGTCGTAGGTGACGGCCTTCAGATCGAAACAGGCATCCGGGTGGCGGGCCGGGCCGCACACCCGCCCGGCCTGCTTGAGGGCGAGATCGATGGCGTTCTTCGCCGGCAACCCATCCGGCGCATCGTCGCCGCTGAGCGGCAGGTCCACCCCGAGCTTGATGACGCCGATGGAGTGCGCGGGTGTGCCGACGCCCACGGTGCACCCGGCAACCAGCAGCATGCCCAGCATCAGGGCGGCGAGTCGGGAGCGGCTCATCGCGCGGTGGCGCGTTGGGGATCGATGCGCAGAACGTGGTCAGAGATGTCGGTGACCCAGAGCGAGCCGAAGCCATAGGCGAGCGTGATGCCCGGCTGGTCGATCGTCTTGACGACGCGATTCGACGCCGGGTCGATGGCCTGGATGGTGATTCCCCCCAGCCAGATCCCGGACGGCGCGACCGCGAGCGCGTCCTCGCCGCTGCGCCCGTTGAAGGTGTTGACGTCGAGCGTCGCGGCCACGGTGTTCGAAGAGGGATCGATCCTCGACAGGGTGCCGATGCCTTCGTTGCGCACCCAGACGGCGCCGTTCGCCACGGCGAGCGGCAGTGGCGTCGGCGCCGACCAGCACGATGCGCTGCACGGCACTGGAATGGTGGCGACAACCCGGTTTGAGCCGGCGTCGATCCGCGCCACGGTGCCTGCCCGGCTAATTGCCACCCAGACGGTCTCGCCGTCGAGCGCGAGGCCCGACGGACCACCAAGCTGCGCGATCGTCTGTACGACCTGCTTCGAGCGAACATCGATCCGAACCACAACGTTGTCGTCGTAGCTGGTGACCCACAGCGCCTGATCGTTGGCCCTGAGCTCGAAGGGTGTGACGCCAATGGGGATGGCAGCGACCTGGTGGCCGTCTTTGGGATCGATGGCGAGGATCGCGTCGGTGTCGTTCTTCGCAACCCAGAGCAGTCCATTCGCTGTCGCAAGGGAGCTCGGCAGATCGCAGCGGCGGACGTGGAAGGTCGTGACCATGAAACTGTGGACTGATCCGTAGGGCTTGCATACCCGCTGGTAAAAGGCCCCCGCGTCCCCCACCCGGAAGGTGGCGACGCGGCGATTCGTTGCCGGGTCAATCCTGGAGACGGTTCCGTCCCCGGTGTTCGGGATCCAGACCGCGCCGAGCCCGACCGCGGGAGTCCCGGCTCGCGACCCGACGGTGATGCTGGCGAGCACCGGCCCGGAGGGGGCGGTCTGCGAGGGGGTGCAGGAAACCAGGACCAGCACGAGGGCCCCCACGACCCAACCGCCAGTCCGCACGCCTGGGCTAGATGCCGAGGTACGCCTTCTGGACGTCGGGACTCTCCAGGAGCATCTTGGTCGGGCCTTGCTTGACGATCCGGCCGGTCTCCAGCACGTAGCCGCGATTGGATACGGTGAGCGCCTTGGTGGCGTTTTGCTCGATCAGCAGGATGGTGGTGCCCTCACGGTTGATGTCGCGGATGATGTCGAAGATCTGGTCGACGAGGATGGGCGCCAGCCCCAGGGACGGCTCGTCGAGGAGCAGCACCTTGGGCTTGGACATCAGCCCGCGGGCGATGGCGAGCATCTGCTGCTCTCCGCCGGACAGCGTGCCGCCGATCTGGTTGAGGCGCTGCCTGACGCGGGGAAAGAGCGTCAGGACGTGTTCCTGGTCGCGGCGAATGCCCTCTCGGTCTTTGCGCCGGTAGGCGCCGAGGACCAGATTGTCGCGCACGCTCATGCGGTGGAAGATCCGACGCCCCTCGGGAACGTGACCGATCCCGAGCCCGACGATCTGTGCCGCGGGGAGGTGGGTGATGTCCCTGCCACGCAGCCGCACTTGTCCGCGCGACGCGGGCGTCAGCCCGGAGATCGTGCGCAGGGTGGTGGTCTTCCCCGCGCCGTTGCTGCCGATGAGGGTGACGATCTCGCCCTCCTCGATGTTCAGCGACACGCCCTGAAGGGCGTGGACTCGCCCGTAGTATGTGTCGACGGCATCGATCTCGAGGAGTGCCATCAGACCCGCTAGGCGCTCTTTCCGAGGTACGCTTCGATCACCCGGGGGTCACGGCGGACATCCGCAGGCTTGCCCTCGGCGATCTTCTCGCCGTAATCGAGGACGACGATGCGGTCAGAGATCCCCATCACGACCTTCATGTCGTGCTCGATCAGGAGAACCGTCACGCCTTCGGCTCGGACCTTCTCGACTAGCGCCATCAGCTCGACCTTCTCCTGGGGTGTGGCGCCGGCGGCCGGTTCGTCGAGGAGCAACAGCCGCGGGTCGCTGGCGAGCGCGCGGGCGATCTCCAGCCGCCGCTGGTGGCCATAGGGCAGGTTGCGCGCGTAGTTGTGGGTATGCTGCTCGATGCCGACGAACTTCAAGAGCTCGATCGCCTTTTCGGTGACCCGCGCCTCCTCCTCTCGCTCGCGCTTCGTTTTGAACAGGGCGTCCCAGACTTTGGCGTGCATCCGCGAGTGCTCTCCCACCCGCACGTTGTCGAAGGCGGTCATGTAGGAAAAGAGCCGGATTTGCTGAAAGGTCCGTCCGATGCCCAGCTCGGCGACCCGGTAGGGCTTGAGCCCGGTGATGTCCTTGCCCTCGAACACCACCGTGCCTGAGGTCGGCGAATAGATGCCGGTGATCGAGTTGAAGAGCGTGGTCTTCCCGGCTCCGTTCGGTCCGATCAGCGAGAAGATCTCGCCTTTGCCGATCTGAAAGGTGACCTGGTCGACGGCGGTCAGCCCGCCGAATCGCTTCGTGAGGGCATCGACGATCAGGATCTGTCCGTCCTCAGCCATGCCTCAGCTCTCCTCGCGGAGGTCGAAGACGGCCTCCTCGCTGATGCCCTTGGCCAGTTCCTGCTCCCGAACGCGGCTGGGCAAGAGGCCCTGCGGCCGCAGCAGCATGACAAGCACAAGGATCAGTCCGAAGACGAGGAAGTTCAGCCGTTGCACCTCGTCGTGCAGCCCGATCCAGTCCCCCTTCGAGGTGTTGAGGAAGCCGAGCCCGATCGAGTTGGCGGCATTGACCGCCAGGTCTGGGAGGTTGGTCAGCAGGTTGAAGAGGACGTAGTAGATGCCCAAGGCGCCGATGATGACGCCCGGGATGTTGCCCATGCCGCCGAGCACGACCATGATCAACACGGTGACCGACACGACGAAGGCAAAGTTCTCGGAGCTGACGAGTGAGAGCTTGGCGCCGTAGTAGGTCCCGGCAAATCCGCTGAAGGAGGCACCGATCGCGAAGGCGAGCAGCTTGATCGCCACGGTGTTCACGCCGGTCGCGGCAGCGGCCACCTCATCTTCGCGCACCGCCATCCAGGCGCGGCCAAGGCGTGACCGGTAGAGATTGTTGGCGGCGATCACGCAGAGGACCACCAGGATGACCATCAGGATGTAAAACGCCAGTGGGTCGATGAAGTCGAAGCGCGGCAGAAAGCCGAAGGCGGCCCCGTTTTCCCACGGCCCGCTGATCCCGAATGGAAGCGAGGGAGGATCGATGCCGGCGATCCCGTTCACTCCGCCGGTCCAGTTCCCGAGGACCGATCCGGGCCCCAGGTAGCGGAAGATCCTCGGCACGATCTCGCCGAACCCCAGCGTGACGATCGCGAGGTAATCACCCCGGAGCCGCAGCGTCGGTGCACCGAGCAAGGCGCCGAAGCCGGCGGCGGCGAACATGCCGACAAAGAGCAACAACCAGAACGGCAGGTGGATCTCGTGGTGCAGCGGACTGCCATACAGCTGGCCCGAGGAGAACATGCCGACGGTGTAGGCGCCGATGGCGAAGAAGGCTGCATAGCCGAGGTCGAGCAGGCCGGCGTAGCCGACCACGATGTTCAGCCCGATGGCGAGCAGGACATAGACACCCGCGTCGGCGGCCGTGTTGATCAAGGCGCCGCCGCTTCCCCCGGTGAGAAACGTGGCGCCGAAGGGAAAGACAATAGCGAACAACAGGAGCAATCGATAGATGATCAGGTCACGGTCATCCCAGCCACTGGTTAGGTCGGCCAGCCGCGGTTTGTTCGGCCGCTGCGCCGTGCTCATTTCTCCGGTACCCGCATGCCGAGCAGCCCGGTCGGGCGAAAGACGAGGACCAGGATCAGGATGCTAAAGATCCAGACGTCGGTGAGCTGGGAGGTGAAGTAGCCGTCGCTGTACGCCTTCACCAGGCCGATGAAGAGGCCGCCGATCGCGGCCCCCTGGATGTTCCCGATCCCCCCGAAGACGGCGGCGGTGAAAGCGAACAGCCCAGCCTGGAAACCGAGGTCGAAGCGGACGGTATTGAAGTACAGCCCGAAAATGATGCCGCCGGCTCCGGCGAGGATGGCGCCGATGAAGAAGGTGGCCGCGATGGTGCGATTGATATCGATGCCCATCAGTTGCGCGGCGTCCTGGTCCTGGGCGGTCGCCCGCATCGCCTTGCCCAGCTTGGAGCGGTTGATGAAAGTGGTCAGCACGATCACGAAGACCACCGCCAGGGCGATGACGATCAGGTCCTTGTAGCCGATCGACGCCGACCCGCCGAGCGAGATCCGTCCGGCCGGAAGGAAGTCAGGGTAATGAATGTTATTAGCACCCCGCCAGATGTACATCAGCCCCTCGAGGATGAACGACATGCCGACGGCGGTGATCAGGGGAGCCAGGCGAGGCGCGTGGCGGAGCGGACGGTAGGCGATTCGTTCGATCAGGACGTTGACGCCACCCAGGATCAGCATCACGATGATCGCGATCACCAGCAGCGCCGCGTAGAGACCGAGGCTGCCTGACTGCCCCTCGGTCAGCCCGAAGGCGCCGATCAGCGGCAACGACACGAAGGCGCCCAGGGTGAAGATGTCCCCATGAGCGAAGTTGATCAACTCGATGATGCCGTAGACCATCGTGTAACCGAGCGCGATCAGCGCGTAGATCGCGCCGTTGGCCAGTCCGTAGACCAGGATCTGGACGAAGAACGATGGGTCGCTGGCGGCTCGCGGGATGAAAAGGACGAGGAGGATGGCCACGACCGCACCAACGAATGCCCGAGTACCGGCGGAGCCGGACAGGGCGCGACGCGTGTTCCGGAGCGTACCGACCAGCTTCCTCTCTCCCTTCGAAGGATCTGGAGGGGGCTTAACCCCCTCCAGATTCTATTGCCGGTCGGCTACTTCGCGTAGTTGATTTGCTTGACCCACTTCCAGTCGACCGGGCTCCCGGTCGCCTGGTAGATCGAGATGATCTTCTGCGAGGTGTCACCGTTCGCATCGAAGCTGGTCTTACCCAGCGCGCCGACGAAGTCGCTGGTCTTGGCGACCTCCGCCCGGACCTGCTCGCGAGACGGCATGTTGCCGCCATTCGCTTTGATCGCCCGCTGGATGGCGGCGATCAGGATCTTGGCGCAGTCGTATGCCGGCATCGTGTAGGCGCCGAAGTCGTCCTTTTGCTTGAACGCTGCCTTGAAGCCGCTGATGATCGATGCCGACTCCGGAATCTGCTCGGCATTGGGCGCGGCCACGGCGGCGTAGATGCCCGATGCCATCTGGCCGGCGTCCTTCAGGCATTGCGCGGTCTGCAAACCGTCACCACCCATGTACGGAGTGTCGATGGCGAAGATACCCGAGGCCTGCGAGCGGACGACGCAACCCTTGTTGCTGTCCGTTCCGCCGAAGTAGATGCCCTGGGCGCCCAGGCTCTTCGACGATTGCAGGAAGCCGCGGAAGTCGTTGGTGCTCTTGGTGTCGAAGTCCTGCCGCTTGACGACGGTGCCGCCCTTGTTCTTGAACTCCGCCGAGAAGGTGTCGGCGATGCCCTTGCCGTACACCTCGTTGTCAGAGGCGACGCCCAGCTTGGTCACCTTGAGGACATCGACCGCGTAGTCGGCCATGGCCGGCCCCTGCAGGTCGTCGGTGGTCGCCACGCGGAAGTAGTTGTTGATGCCCGTCGGCCGGAGGTCGGCCGGGGCCAGGATGCCGGCGTCCTTGCAGGTGATGTCCTTGGGGGCGCCGAGCGTCGTCGGGATGTAGATGTTCTTAGTCAAACACTGGTTAGTATTGGCCGGGCTGATCTGCGCCAGGTGCGCCCGGTTGCTGATCGGGATCTCGGCCCGCGCCACGCTCGAGTTGAAGGGACCGACGATGCCCAGGACTTTCGAATCGTTGACGAACTGCTGG
>VBFX01000352.1 GCA_005889395.1 Chloroflexota bacterium | reverse complement strand
TGGCACGGTCACTAAGCTTAGAGGGAGCCATGGGTCCGGCAACGAATCCGAATATCGCGCCGTGGCTCACCGTCCGTGATGCGCAGAAGGCGGTTGACTACTACCAGGCCGCCTTCGGTGCGCTCGAGCTCTACCGTCTGCCCGCCGATGATGGGAGCCTCGCGGTCGTGCAACTCTCGGTCGGTGGGGCGCTCTTCTGGGTCCAGGCGGACAGTAACGCCAGCCCCTCAGGAGCCGGGACCGGAGCGGTGCGCATGATTCTGTCGGTCGACGACCCGGACGCGGTCTTCGAGCGGGCCGTCGCAGCGGGTGCCGCAGTGGTGGCGGCGATCCACGAGGACTACGGCTGGCGAACCGGGCGCGTCACCGACCCTTTTGGCTTCGATTGGGAGATGAGCAAACAACTCTGACTCATTGACTTTCCCCTGATCGCTCTTCGATGACGGAGAGGACGTTTCCGGCTGGATCCTTGAACCAGGCGATGTCGGGGCCACGGTTCTGCGCCCTGCCGCGCAAGATGCCTTTTTCATCCTGCGTGGGACCGCTGTCATAGTGCTCGAACGTAACGCCTCGACGTGCGAGGTCATCCACCGCTGCATCGATGTCATCGACCCCGAAGTTCAAGATGGTGAAGGTGGCGGGCTGGTGATCGCGCTTGGGATAAGCGAACACGGGGCGGCCGCCAGGTCGCTCACGGAAAAGCCGCTGAATGCGGATTTCGGTCTGAACATGACTACCCTCCTTGTGGCAGGTTGACGGTTATGTCCGAATCAGCGTCTGACGGCGGCGGCGCAGGAACTCGCGCTCGGCCGCGTTCTCGGCGCGCGCGATCGCTTCCTCGTACGCTATCTCGGCATCAGCGTTGCGCCCCAGGCGGCGGAGCAGGTCGGCGCGGATGGCGTGGAACAGATGGTAACGATCAAGCTCGAGCCCGTCGAGGAGGGTGAGCGCGGCATCCGGTCCCTCGACCTCCGCGACCGCAACGGCACGGTTGAGCGCCACGACCGGGCTCGGCGCCAGCGAGAGGAGCTGGTTGTATAGCTGCAGGATCTGCCACCAGTCGGTGGCCGCCGCATCCGCGGCGTCGCTGTGCACGGCGTTGATCGCGGCCTGGATCTGGTATGGACCGGGCTGGTTGCGATCGAGGCACTGGCGGACGATGGCCTGCCCTTCGGCGATGAGGTCGCGATCCCAGCGTCCACGGTCCTGCTCAGCTAGCAGGATGAGATCGCCGTCCGATGTCGTGCGGGCCGCGCGGCGCGACTCGATGAGCAACATGAGCGCGAGCAGCCCCATCACCTCGGGGTCCTCGGGTATGAGCTCGACCAGGAGCCGTCCCAGCCGGATCGCCTCAGCGCACAGCTCCTCGCGAACCAGATGGTCGCCCGAGCTCGCGGCATAACCCTCGTTGAAGATGAGGTAGACGACGGCGAGGACAGCGCGCAGTCGACCCGGGAGAGCGGCCTCGTTCGGGACCCGGTATGGGATCCGCGCGTCCCGGATCTTGCCCTTGGCGCGGACCAGCCGCTGCGCCATGGTCGCCTCCGGCACCAGGAACGCGCGCGCGATCTCAGGGGTCGTGAGTCCTCCGAGGAGTCGGAGCGTCAGCGCAACTTGCGCGCCAGGTGCCAGCGCCGGGTGGCAGCAAGTGAAGATCAGGCGCAGTCGATCGTCGAGCAGAGCGCCCTCCTCGGCCGGCTCATCGCGGGCGTGCAGCAGCGCAGCCTGGGCGTGGCGGTCCTCACGTGTCGCCTCGCGGCGAAGGCGGTCAATCGCGCGGTTGCGGGCGGTCGTGATGATCCATCCCGCCGGGCTGGGAGGCAGCCCGGTCGACGGCCAGCGTTGCACGGCGGCCGTGAAGGCATCCTGGACCGCCTCTTCGGCCATGTCGATGTCACCGAAGACGCGGACCAGGACGGCGACCGCGCGGCCGTACTCTGCGCGGAACACACGCTCAATCTCTGCAGCCGCAGGGGCATTCCCGCCTGCCCTCAGTCTTCGGCCTCCTCTTGGAACGGCCGCACCTCGATCGGGAGTGAGATCGCCCGCGCGAGCTTGCGACCCCATTCGAGCGCAGCGTCGAGATCGGGCGCGTTGATGATGCAGAGCCCGCCAACGTGCTCCTTGCCCTCGGCGTAGGGGCCATCGGTTATGAGGACCTCACCGGCCTGGAGCCGAAGGACTGTCCCCGTGCTTGCCGGGTGCAAACCGCCGTTGAAGACCCAGGCCCCGGTCGCCTTCATCTCAGCAATCACGACGTTGACATCCCGCATTACTTTTCCGAGGTCAACGGACGGCGGAGGCGGCCCGTCGGGCTGATTGATGCTCAGAAGGTACTGCGTCATTTGGATTTCCCCTCTGAGTTTGCGGTCTCCGGCCGATAGGTCGCGATCAGTACGCCGGTGGTCGTCGCTTTGCTATTAACGAGCCGTAACGTCGCGGGTGCACCGCCGTCCGGAAAGAGGCGATGGCCCGATCCCAGGACCAGAGGGTGGATCAGCAGGATGTATTCGTCCACAAGGTTATGACGCGTCAGCGATTGCAGCAGCACTCCACTCCCCAGGACGACCAGATCCTTTTTCATATCGGCCTTGAGCCGGGCTACCGCCTGCGGCATCTCGCCCTTGAGAAGGGTGGAGTTCATCCAGGGGAGCGGCTCTTTCAGGGTGGTCGAGGCAA
>VBFX01000014.1 GCA_005889395.1 Chloroflexota bacterium | reverse complement strand
CCGACCGACGCATTCGGCAAAGCCAACCCTGGCGGTTGCGCAGGACCCGGTCCGGCAAACGGGAATCCGACCAACTATCCGCCGGCCTGCCCATGGAATCTGTACGCGGCGCAGTCGACCAACCTGACCTTGAGCCCCAGCAGCGCGACCTGGTCTACCAGTCAGATCACGACCACACCGATGCACATCGGTGACATCTGCAACCTGGGCATCTTCTGCCTGGCGCCGAGCTCGAATCGCAACCTGCTCGACTTCATCATGGAGACGCTGGATACATCGGGATGCGCGCACATCGCCTACGCCGACGACAACACCGTCAACAAACTCCGCGCGGCCAACCAGACCTCCGGGCCGTGCATCATCGGCCACCACCATGCGTAGGCGCGACTAGGAACCAGACGCGACCGACAACGCTCCGGCCAGGCAATGGGCCTGGCCGGGCGCGCGGTAGTTTTGAACTCCGACTTCCGTCGATCGATGGCCTTTAAGGGGCCCGGCGAGTAGCAGACCGCCCATGAAATCGATAACACACGCATGAATACGTCAAACCTTGCTCGACTCCTGAAAGTCGCACGCGCCACCCGACCGTTACCCGGGCCGGATGGGGGGCTCGCGTTCGCCTCCAACTTCGACGGCCACCAGAAAACCTTCTATCTCGACCGTCCAGGAGGCACGCCGCGACTGCTCGCCGATTCCGGAGACAGAACCTTGCCCCACGCGTGGACAGATCTTGGCCTGCTCGTTCGCCACGACCGCGGCGGGAGCGAGATTTGGCAGTTGAGCATGGTCGAGCCAGATGGTGGCCTCCGCGCGCTGACCAAGGACTTGAGGGCCGTCCATCAGAGCGTCACTCTGCACCCGGATCGCAGACGTGTGGGACTTGGCTGGAACGCCGGCGGCGGGCGAGATGTCAGCCTGGGCGAGCTCGACCTCCTGACCAACGAACTGACCGTGTGGGCAACCCCAGGCGACTATTGGTCCTGGGAGGATTGGAGTCGCGACGGAATGCGCGCGGTCGTCAACAAGGTGTTTGGCAGTTGGACGGAGCCGCACATTCTGGAGCGGGATGGCACCATGACTCGGCTCCTGCCCGATGCCCGCCGAGTCAGCGAGATCAGGTGGACGGCGAGCGGGATGTTCATGCGGACCGACGCCGGCGACCGCGACTTCATGGGCCTCGCCGAGGTCGATCCTGAACGACCGGAGGTGGTCAAGCGCTGGCTCATTGACGAAGAACGCGACGTCGAGGGGTACACCGTCGATCATGCCGGTCGGCGGGCAATAGCGGTCGTGAATCAGGGTGTTTACGACGACATACGAATCGTCGAGCTGACGAGTGGCGAGACGAGTGACCACCTCGGCTGGAAGGGTGGCCTCGTTCTGTCGGACATCACCGGGCCTCCGAGCTACCACCTCAGCTGGAGTCACGACGATCGCTCTGTATTCGCAAGCTGGGAGCACCCGATACATCCTGCCGAGGTCTACGAGTGGCCGTCTGACCGCCGCTGGACCCATATCAGCGACGACCAAGGGTTCATGGAGCTCATCAAGCCCGTCGAGACCAAGTACACAAGCGTCGATGGTCTCGAGATTCACTGCCTCCTGTACCGGAGGGACAGCAGCCCTCGGCCGGTGGTGGTCCAGTTCCATGGCGGCCCCGAGGGTCAGAGCCGCGGCCAGTACGTTCCGATCGTCCATCTTTTGACCGGCATTGGCGTCAACGTTCTCCTGCCCAATGTTCGCGGCTCCACCGGGTATGGGTTCCGTTTCCAAAGCCTGGATGACCGGACGCTCAGGTGGGACGCAGTCAGGGATGGCTGCGAGGCCGCTCGCCATCTGAGGCGGACGGGCCAGGCGACGAAAACGGCCGCGATGGGCGGCTCCTACGGCGGCTTCATGACACTCGCGGTCCTCGTCGAAGATCCAGACCTCTGGGACGCCGGCGTCGACATCGTCGGAATCGCCGACTGGCACACGTTCTTCAAAAACATGCCCCCATGGCGGGGGATTATTCGCAAGCGTGAGTATGGCGATCCCGAGGGAGCCGAAGCGGAGTTTCTTCACCAGATCAGCCCGATCCACGCTGCCCACACAATCACGGCGCCCCTCCTCATCATTCACGGAAGAAATGATCCGAGGGTTCCAGTTCAGGAGTCCGAGCTCATCGCGGAGAAGGCGCCAAACGCGGAAATCATGGTGTTCGATGATGAGGGCCATGGTGTCGTCAAGCTCGGCAACCAAGTCAGCTCCAACACCCGGATCCTCGCCTTCCTAGAGGAGCATCTGCTCGGTCAGGGGCCAAGGTAGTCCCAAGGCGGCACAGCCAAAAAGCCAGCGGATGGTCCGGCCGCTGACAGCGACCGCGCCAATCCCGGTCCGCTGGATTGCTGTCTCCGGGCAGGCAGCTAAACTCAGCTCTTGATAGCCCGGCTGGCCGCTCTCCTGGCGGCCGTTGTCCTGGTGTCGTGCACGGGAGCGGGTGGGGCGGCGCCCTCTCCGACCGCGTTGGCCGCGCCGCTGAGTGGCTTGATCCACATCGGCTTGGCGCACTGGAACCTGACGGCCGGCTATGGCGCCGGCTGGGTCGGCGACAATGAGGATGGCTCGGTGGTCCGGGTGGACGCCCGGACCGGGGCCACACGTCGCTACGTGATCGGCGATCCCAAGGCGGCCCGGCGGCTGCCGACGGCCGTACTGTCCGCCTTCGGCTCGATCTGGGCAACTAGGAACGACACCCGGGCGGTCGTCCGCCTCGACCCGGACAGCGGCAAGACGCTGGCGACCATTCCAGTCGGCATCCTTCCTGAGAACTTGGGCAGCGGCGAGGGCTCGGTCTGGGTCGACTCCTACGAGGACACCCGGCTGGTCCGCATAGACCCGACCACGAACCGCGTGGCGGGTAGCTTCGATACCGTGGGCGGCGCCGAGGGCGTCACGGCGTTCGCCGGTTCCGCCTGGATCGTCGGCAACAGCGCAGGCGCCCTGGTCCGTCTGGATCTGGCCACCGGGCTGATCACCGCGCGCATCCCGGTCGCACCCGCGCCGGAGGGCCTCGTCGCCGCCTTCGGGTCCCTCTGGGTTGCCAGCCAGCGATTCGCGAGTGTGACTCGTATCGACCCAGTCACCAACTCAGTGATCGCCATCTTGCATCTTGCGGCCAACCAGACGCCGTTGGGGCTGGCCACCGATGGCCACTACATATATGCCGGCGGCGTGTCGCGGATCGACCCGGCCACTAACCAGATCGCTGGCTCGCTCCTGGTTCCGGATGCGTTCGGCGGCGTCGCTTACGGCGATGGGGTGCTTTGGGTGACCACTATCAACGGCGTGTACCGAGTCCTACCGGACGGTCTCCGCCCTTAGGGCTCCGGCTCGCCGTCGGCGGCGCGTCTACGTCTTAGCCAAAGGTGCAGTCGAGGGTGACCTTGGCGAGGGCGCTCTCGAGAACGGCCGGACTTTGTCAACTGGACCACGACCCCGCGCGCGTCGGCATCAGCGTGGGCACGACGCACCAGGCCTTCGTGAACGAGCCGGGTGACGCGCCGAGTCATGCCGGAGCGCGAGATGAGGGCACGGTCCGCCAGTT
Source organism: Chloroflexota bacterium (assembly GCA_005889395.1). Lineage (GTDB taxonomy): Bacteria > Chloroflexota > Dormibacteria > CF-121 > CF-121 > CF-13. Next base: position 7,731 of record VBFX01000014.1, on the reverse strand, counting down.
CTGTCATCCGCAGCGAGCCTCCAGCCATGGCCAGCTGAGCCAGCACGTCGAAGTCGGCCAGGGCCAGACCGGTCTTGCTTTCGAGGTCGGTCTCGAGCTCGCGTAAAAGCGTGGCGTGGGCACGGAGCAGCGCGTCCCACGCATGCAAGCCACGCCCGCCCGGCACCGCCCTTGCCACGATTCGATCGAAATGAGCGGCTGCGTCCGGTTTTGAATGTACTTGCATATGCAATCACCAGCAGGTAAACTGCTTGTAGTTGCAAGTATATCGATTATCGAAGGAAATTTGCGGATGATCAAAGAAGTCGAAGTCGACCCGGATGGTTCACTGACCCGGCGGTGGGGCACCAGGGCGGACGACGTCCGAGTGAAAAGAACCATGGCCGCCCTCGAGGCGAATGGGATCAAGGTCCTTCGGGCGTCGAACGCCGCCGCGGCAAAGCGGATTGTCCTGGACCTCATCCCTGACGCTTCCCTGGTGCACCAGGGGGCCTCGCAAACGCTCGATGTGTTGGGTATCACGTACGAGATCGAAAAGTCCGGTCGCTACGGGGCGCTCCGCCCGCGGATCTGGAGCATGGATCGCGAGACGGAAGCCCACGAGATTCGCCGCATCGGCGCGGCGCCGGATGTCATGCTCGGGAGCGTCCATGCAGTGACTGAGACCGGGTCGCTGCTCGCGGCGTCCATGAGCGGCAGCCAGCTCGGGCCTTATGTCAGCGGCGCCGGACGAGTCATTTTCGTCGTCGGGACGCAGAAGATCGTGCCCGACCTCGAGGAAGGTCTCCTTCGCATCAACGAATACGCGTATCGGCTCGAAGACGCCCGCGCCCAGGCTGCATACGGCGTACGCAGCGCGGTGAACAAGGTTCTCGTTATCAACCGGGAGATCACCCCGGGGCGGATCACCGTGGTCTTGGTCGACGAAGTGCTCGGTTTTTAGATGCCCCGGACAGAAGCTCGCAACGCTACATCAGCCCTAGCAATCCCTAAATCGACGCTGGGCGTCGGCATCATCGGAGTCAGCCCGGTCCGGGGCTGGGCCGCCACCGCCCACATCCCGGCATTGCGCGCATTGCCGAACTACGAGATCCGGGCACTCAGCGCCCACAACGCGGAATCCGCGCGCGAAGCCGGCGAAGTGTTCGGGGTCAGCGCCATGTTCTCAGACCACGAGCGGCTGGTGACCCAACCCGACATTGACTTGGTCGTTGTTACGGTCAAGGTCCCGCACCATCGAGCGCTCGTCTCCGCCGCCCTTGCCGCCGGCAAGGCCGTCTACTGCGAGTGGCCACTTGGCCGCGACCTCGAGGACACGCGAGCGATGGCCGCGCTCGCCGCCGAGCGAGGGGTGCGCACGGTCGTCGGTTTGCAAGCGCGGCAGGCCCCGGCGATCGAGTTCGTCCAACAGCTGCTCCGCGACGGATACGTCGGCGAGGTCCTCTCAACCACCATGGTCGGACTGTCGATCCCGGGCGACGTCGTGGGACAGCCCAACGCCTACATGCTCGACAAAGCAAACGGCGCCAACTTGCTCACGATCCCCGTCGGCCATAGCCTGGACATCCTCAACTACGTGCTGGGCGAGTTCGCCGACCTGTCAGCCGTGTCGGATCTTCGCAGGCCGCATATCACTATCGAAGAGACCGGGGAGCGGATCGTGAAGACCGCGGCCGACCAGATCGCGGTGATCGGCACCCTCAGCTCCGGGGCGACCGCCAGCGTCCACGTCCGTGAGGCCGTGGCCGGCGGTATCGGGTTCCTGTGGGAAATCAACGGAAGCGCCGGAACGCTCCGGATTACCGCTGACGCCGCCGTTCCCGGGATCTTTCCCTTGACCGTCGCGGGAGCGCACGGACGCAACGAGCCCGCCGAGCTTGCTGTCCCGACGGCGCTGACACAGAAATGGCCCGCGCTCACCCTCCTGGAAGGCGCGCCGGCCTTCAACGTCGGGCGTGCCTATGCCGCGTTCGCGGCAGACATCGCCAATGGGACTCACACCGTGCCGGACTTCGCCGACGCCGTCCGGCGCCACGAAGTCATCGCCGCCATCGAGAGCTCTGCGGCATCAGGGAAACGCGTGAAGGCGTGAGGCCCAGGGTTCAGCCGGACACTACCAGCGCCGACTTGTTCTCAGGCCTGTTCGAGGATGCGCGCGAAGGTCTTCAGGTAGCTCGGGTCACCGGCGCGGTCGCGTAGCACCCAGTACTCCGCGCCCCAAAAGAGGTAAGCCTGCAATGTCTGTCCTGGCGATGACCACCCGATCGCCGCGGTGTAATTGCGAATCAGATCCTCCGGCGGGCAGCTGCGCGAGGCGTGCTGATGGGGATTTGGCGGCACGGTGACCGCTTCCCAGGGCTCGGCCTGTCCCTCCGACACCATCAACTGCTTGCCGCGTGCCCGCACCGACGCGAAGAGACGCCGGCGCCGGGCGCGCTCCCAGGGGAGATCGGCAGTTTCGAGGTACAGCGTTCGGGGGCCAAGACGCCGCATGGCGTGGCGCGGATAGTAGTCCAGGCCGACAAGGTCCGCCAGCGCCACAGCCACGTCCAGCGAATCACCCTGGTCGCGGGTTCGCCACCACTGGGTGAGCTGCACGAGTGACGAGGTCGGGAGGAATCCGTTCATCATCACCGGCCGTGAGCGATCAGCCTCCCGGAGCACCTGCAGCTCGCGTGCCACGAACGAAACGGCGAGACGCCAGCTGTGCTCCACGCCCAGCGGGTCAACAGCCTCGTGCTCGAGCTGCCAGGCTACGATCGCCTTCCGATCGCGGTAGCGGGCGACGATCCTGGCAATGAAGTCCGTGGCGCCCGCGATCAGCTCGGGATAGTCGGTCGGCTTTATCAGTGCGCCCTCGCGCAACGGTTTCACGAGGTGGTGGGAAGGAATGAACAGCTCGGGATAGCCGAACGTCTTTACCGCTCCGACGGCGAGGATGACCTTTTTGCCTGCCCGCTCCGCGGCATCGAGCTGCCGATCCAACTCGCCGGTATCGAAGGAGCCGCGCGTAGGCTCGATGCGATTCCAGTACGCCCCCAGCCGGATCATGTCGAATGGATACGTGAGCAGCGTTTGGAGGGTCGCCGGTCCATCCAATCCGAGCGCTTCAGCCTGTCGCGGCCGGAAGCTGATCCCGAGGATGGTTGACTCGCGCCGCGCGATCGGCAGCTCGCTCCACAAGTTGGTCATCGGTTGCTCTGGCCGCTTCAGGCGCAGCTCGAGCATCAAGATGGCTCGGCGAAGTATTCGTAGGGCCAGGCGCGGATGGCCACCCACGCGGGCACCAGCCGGCCGAGGCCCTTGCGGATGTTGCCACGCTGGCTGGCATAGACATTCCAGGCACGGATCTTGTCCGAGGCCGCAGACCGAACCGGCATGCGGTGGGTCGGCCGGCAGCGACGCGCCTCGACGTCGGGGTCATGCCGCATCTGACCCAGGACGAAAAACGCGCTCGTGATCCAGGCTGGGAGGGCCGCGTACCAGAGGGTGACGCGTGGAGCGTGCGTCCGCGCGACTGCCGTTACGATCTGCGAGCAGGCGATATGGTCGGGATGCCCGTCGAGCCCGGCGGGATCGTAGGTCACGATCAAGTCGGGCTCGGCACGCCCGATGACGCTTGCCAGCGCCGTCATCGTCAAGGGTGTGTGTTCGACCAGCTGCCCATCAGGAAAATCCTCCTGGATGACGTCGGCGATTCCGAGAATGCGCGCCGCGGCCTCGGCCTCGCGCCGACGCACCGCCAGCAGCTCCGGGTCGAGCGTGCCACTCCGAGTGCCTCGCTCACCGCCCGTGAGCAGCACGAGCGTGATCCTGGCGCCCGCGTCGGCGAACCGGCGGATCGTGCCACCGCAGCTGACGGTCTCATCATCGGGATGCGGAAAGACCACCAGGACATTAGAGAATCGGTGAAGGTCCCGCGTCGCGTCCCGCACCCTCAGCGCGCGCGGAGTCGGCGACGGCCGAACCACGCGAGTGGGGCCAGGAGGCGTCTGATCACCGCGGCAGGCACAATGGGGACCGAGACCTCACGCTCGTACTCGAGCAGAACGGCGGCCAGATCCGAAAGGCGAGGCAGTCGGGTACCAAGGAAATGGCCGGCTTGAGCGATCGTCTCGTTTGCCTCGAAGAATTCCTGCGTACGCAGCGCGGGCCGCACTTCGACGCGCGCAAGGGAGGGCTCCGGCCCCGGGTTGCCGAACCAATGTGGCTGGCCTTTTGGCACGACAACACTTTCGCCAGGATTCACAGCGCAGGTCTTGCCCGCAAACCTGAATCGCATGTGGCCCTCGATCACCGTAAAGCGCTCTTCCTGACTGGGATGAGCATGGCGAGCAGGCACGTGTCCGCCCGGTGGTAGGGAGAGATCGAAGACGAGCAGGCGCCCGTCGGTCTGGGCGGCGGTCGTGCGGATCACGATCCGCTCGCCACTTACGGGGTTGTGGATCACGCGCTCGGCGGCTTGAGGCGTGCTGCTCTGTCGATCGCTCATCGACTCCATGCTAGCTATGCGGTCCTCCCTCGACGTCATCATCCTTTTGGTGGCCTGATCTGTCACCGCTACGGAACGATCCCGCACCGCCGGCAGTTTGCAACACCTGTTATCCAGGGTGATCCTCGGCAACGCTCGGCTGCGCGGACGCGCTCTGAATAATCCTATTCAGCAGCTCTTCGAATTCCCCTAGCCGGTTCAAAACTTGTTTTGGGTGGTGTCCCCCACCGTACAAGTTTTGAACTCCGCCTCGAGTGCCTGCTGCTCGAGAATGGTGCCGTGTTAGCGACGGCGACCGACTAAGGAGAGCAAGAGTTGAGATCGGTGGCTAGGCTTTCTTCTGATTTGGAATTGAGACGACTGGCTTTTGAGCCGCCTCGTTGATCTCGAGGTGAAAGAGGTCCGGCCTGGCGTAGTGACCGGTTACGTCGAAGTCATATTTCCCTCGCACCACGTCCCCCAGGTCCAGGTCTGCATAAAGGATCGTCTCGCCGCTGAAGTCTGGGCCCGCGAGCACATTGCCGAGGGGACCGACGATGCAGCTTCCGCCGAGGCAGATCACGTCGTCGGGCTTTGAAGCCAGCTCGTTTTCGATCCCCGAGGGGAAGTCCGAGAGCCTCGTGAACTGGTTGGCTGAGAGCACGAAGCAGCGGCCCTCAAGAGCGATGTGGCGCACGGTAGAGAGCCAAGTCTCCCGCCCATCCGCGGTTGGAATGCAGTAGATCTGGACACCCTTTGAGTACATCGCCATCCGCAGCAAGGGCATGTAGTTCTCCCAGCAAATGACCGCTCCCAGCCGCCCGAGCGGCGTATCGAAAACTGGCAGCGTGGAAGCGTCGCCGAAGCCCCATATGATCCGCTCAGCCGCGGTCGGCATGACCTTGCGATGCTTCCCCAAGTAACCCTCTGGCGAGAGGAAGAGAGCGGTGCAGTAAAGCGTGCCACCCTGTCGCTCGATCACGCCGATGACAATGTGGAGCCCTAGTTGGGCAGCGAGAGCCGAGAGCTCGTCAACTGCAGGGCCCGGAATGTCGATAGAGCTCTCCCAGTACTGTCGGAACTGATCCCGGCCCTCTTGCGTGCGGCTGCCGACGACGGTGCCGAAGGACATGCCTCTCGGATAACCGGAGATGAAAGCCTCTGGGAAAAGAACGAGCCGGGCACCCCCGGCAACTGCCTCGGCCGCCAGCTTCCGAACCTTGGCGAGCGTGGCGCCGCAATCGAAGACCACCGGCGCGGCTTGTACGACCGCGACCCGGCTCACCTCTGTACTTTACGCACTGGACAGGGCGTCATGGATCACCTGCCCGCGGTCCCGTCGCCCGAGCCGGCCCTCTTCGGGCATCGCACGGTACGCAATCGATGAGGTCCTCGCGGATCAGGAACGGCTCGCCTGAGTCCGCATCACGAACGCTCGTCAATCGGTCGCCACGCGCCCTGCTTCGTGTCGTATTTGTGCGATCGCGCCATGCGCAACGGGCTGCCTATTGCACGATACCAAGCGCCTGATCCGCCACTCGCAAGGTAGCGGGGCCAGAAGGAAGGCACACCCGGAATGGGTGGTGTCCCCAGCCGTACAAGTTATGAACTCCACCTACCCGTAGTACTGAGGGCCTGGTTTTCGAGGGCTTGCGTTCAGCCGATCCGACAATGAGCGGTCGATCGGCGGACGGTTCGCTTCCTAGCCGGTGCCTCCCATAAAATGCGGAACGATGATCGGACGCAGGTTTGCTCTGATGTCTCTTGGAACCATCGCCGTGGCCATCGGTCTCTCCTACTTGCTTGCGTCTGTGCTTCCAGCCGAGCCGGATTGGATTCCTCATCTGGTAACTCATGCGTCGGTCGGTGTGCCCGTTTCGGTCCTCGCCTGGTTCGGTTGGAGGGAGAGGGCTCGGAGGAGGTTTGGCACGTCGGCAGGGCCGACCCTGGTCCTGGTGGGCATCTCGATCATCGGCGCCGGGCAGGTTTTGGAGGCGGCCTCGGCCCGCCTCGAATATCCGCAGATGGGCATGCTCCACGGGAGTGCAGGGGCGGTAACGCCAATCGGAATGCTGGTCTGCGTGTTCGGCCTCGTCGTCTTGGCAGGAACCATGATTTTTAAGCGGCCGCCACCTCGGTGGGTCTTGATTGCGGGCGGACTTTTGCTCTCGGTTGTGAGCGTCCTCTTTATCCGTACGCTCGTGGTAGGTCTCTGAGAACTCCCGAAGCAATCCCATGCGGCTCCAGCCTCTTCCAGGCAGGGTGCCGTGTGAGCATTTGAGAGGGTTGGTCTCCCCAGCCGTACAAGTTTTGAACTCAAGCTGCCCACTGAGCTGTGCGCTTGGCATTCGACGATCGCCCGGTGAACCCCTACTGTAACTCCAGTCCCCCGGAATCGTTGTACTTGCGATGAGTTCGCGGTCGCGCGGCCTACTGGGCCTGCTAATACCAGTCTTCCTCGTGGCTTCGTGTGGGACGAAACCGGCGACCGTTAGGGGCACCCCGCCGGTGGACCTCGCCTACTACTCTACGTATGCTCACCCGGCGTCCGATCCGATCCAAGGTCTCGCTACCGTCTACAGCCTCGACTGGACAGGCAGTCCCCACGCAACCATCCGGATTGCGCAGGCCGCTGGCGTCGGCCCGAAGAATGGACCGGCCCCGCGGATGATCCGAAGTGTGTCGCCGGACGGATCCCGCCTATTGCTGAGCGATGGCACGGTGCTGGATCAGTCCGGCCACCCCGTCGGGCAAATCGACCAAACGGCCGGCTTCGGGGCGCGCTGGGCCGAGGATGATGCCCACTTATGCGAGCTGACCGTCCCCGGCTACGCCTCGTTTAAGGGCGGGACGCTCGAGGGACCTGTGAGCCTCTTATGGACGAGCCTTACTTCCAAGCCTCGAACTGTCGCCATCGTCGGGTCCGCCGGAGCAACCGACAGCGTTGAGGTTGTTGCCTGCAAGCGGGGCACTGACCGAGCGGTGGTGATGCAGTCAACGATTGTCGGCGTTCCGAACCGGAACACCATGAGTGCGATCTCAGCAGCCAAAGAGTTGATGGTCATTGAGATCTCAACCGGACGGTTCCTATACCGGCATACCTATCCCATCGGAAGCCAGCCTCTAAGTGGAACCGAGGCTGTTGTTTCCAGAGTCGGAAGCCAGCCTCTAAGTGGAACCGAGGCTGTTGTTTCCAGAGATGGGAATTACGCTGCTGAGAGCCTGCATTACGCGGCTCTTGAAATGAAACGCTCCCGAGA
>VBFX01000013.1 GCA_005889395.1 Chloroflexota bacterium | reverse complement strand
TAGTAGTCCTCGAAGATCAACCGCCATTTGAGCTCGCGTCGGACGATCCGCCCCCACTCGTGGGAGAGCTCGGCGGCGCGGCCACCCTCGTGGCGCCAGCGGTCCACGGTGTCGATCAGCGACCAATCCGTCAGCTCCCGGTAATGGTCGAGGTGGTCGAGCGGGTTGCCGGGAAGGATGCGATCGATGGTCTCCCGAAAGATCTCGCGCATATGGAGGTCGATCCGACGCACGGTGCGGTGGTAATAGATGTTGTTGTAGAGGTAGAGGCGCGCGTTCAGGAAGAGGAGCAACGCCTGGGTTCCATGCTGGTGGAGCAGCATCCCTTCGGGCCCGAGAAAGGAGTAGTGCATCAGCCGCTCGACATCGACCGGCCCTACCTTGACGCCGCACATGTAGGCATCCCGCGGGACATAGTCGAGGTTGTCCGCCGTGTACATGCCGTTCAGCACCGGCTTGAGCGCGCGCACCCAGGCGGGGGCGAATACGCCGGGCAGGTCGGGCTCAGCGATCAGGTCCGCGATCCAGCGCGGATCGATCCGCTCCCCGGGCGCGAACGGGCCTGAGGGACTGGCGTTCAGGGCGCTGATGATCGAGGCCAGCTCCCCCCCGATCAGGGCGCGACCGATCACCTCGTGGTCGATCGAAAAGCGATCGAGGTAGTTCTGGTCGAAGAAATGACCGAAGGGGCCGTGGCCCACGTCGTGCAGCAGCCCCGCCACGCGCAACGTCTCTTCCACACAAGCGAGTGAGGGCACATCCCCCACCACGGCGGTCAGATTGGGATAAAGCCGGCGGGCCCATTCGCCGCTGAGATGCATCGCACCCAGCGCATGCTGGAAGCGCGAGTGCTCCCCGCCGGGGAAGACCCACCATGCGGACTGCAGCTGGTGGATGCGGCGCAGTCGCTGCAGCCACGGGTGATCGAGCAGGTCCTGCTCCGCGGCAACACTGTCGCCGTGGATGCGTTTTGTGATCTTGATGTAGCCGAGCAGCGGATCGGCCATCAGGTTCACCGCCTCGTACTGGCGAGCGAGATCATTCATGAGTCGGCAACATTTTAGTGTGGTGTGAGGACGCGCGATTCCGCGTGTAGCATGTCGTCGATGGAGAAAGCCGTGATCGTCGACGCGCTTCGTACCCCCATCGGCCGCTATGCCGGCGCCCTCAAAGATGTTCGCCCGGACGACCTCGCGGCGCTGGTCGTGAGGGAGGCGGTGCACCGCAACCAGCTCGACCCGGCGAGCATCGAGGACGTCTACTTCGGTGACGCCAACCAGGCCGGCGAGGACAACCGCAACGTCGCTCGCATGGCGGTCCTGCTGGCCGGCCTGCCCGTCGAGATCCCGGCGGCCACGATGAACCGGCTCTGCGGTTCGGGGATGCAGGCGGTGGTGTCGGCGACGCGCGAGATCGAGACCGGTAATGGCGCCTGCTTTCTCGCCGGCGGAGTCGAGAGCATGACGCGCGCGCCCTTCATCCTGGAGAAAGCGCAGCGCGAGTTCTCACGCGGGGCCCAGACGCTCCACGACAGCACCCTGGGCTGGCGCATGGTTAATCCCCGGCTGGCGGAGCGGTATCCGCCCATCAGCCTGGGACAGACGGCCGAGGTGGTGGCCCGCCGCTACGGCCTCACGCGCGAGGCCCAGGATGAGTGGGCGCTGGGCAGCCATCGCAAGGCGGTCGCGGCACAGGAAGCCTGCCACTTTCGGAACGAGATGGTGGCGGTCGCGCTGGCTGACGGCGTGAGGATCGAGAAGGACGAAGGGCCGCGGCCGGATACCAGCCTCGAAAAACTGGCGAGTCTCAAGCCGGCCTTCGAGAAGGACGGCACGGTGACCGCTGGCAACTCCTCACCGCTCAATGACGGGGCCGCCTGTCTGGTTTTGATGGCCGAGTCACACGCGCAGCGGATCGGCGCCCGGCCCCTGGCGCGGATTCTGGCGGCGGCCAGTGCCGGCGTCGACCCGTCCTGTATGGGGCTTGGGCCGATTCCCGCATCGCGTAAAGCCCTCGCCCGCGCCGGCCTGCGGGTTTCCGATCTCGACAGCGTGGAGCTGAACGAGGCCTTCGCGTCGCAGGTATTGGCGTGCATGCGCGACCTCGAACTCGACCCGGAACGCGTCAACCCGAAAGGCGGCGCTATTGCGCTGGGGCATCCATTGGGGGCCAGTGGGGCGCGCCTGATCGCCACCCTGGTCCACGAGCTGGTCCGCCGTCAGGCTCGCTACGGCCTCGCCACCATGTGCATCGGCGTGGGACAGGGAATCTCAACCGTCGTCGAAAACCTCCAGCGTTAGGAGTCGCGTCAGCACCGTCAACACTCTGCGACGGGCCCGTTTGCGACCGCTCAATGCAGCTGGCGGATGATCGTAGCGAGGCCGCCGTGCTCCCTATGAGTTGTGTGGTACAACGCCGCCTGGTCACCGCATGTGTCGTTGCGGCGCTTTCGCTTGCTCCCCTCACGGCGCAGGCCGCGGGCGCGGCCGATGTCGACGCGCTCTGGAACCTCGCTCAGGCGAATGCAGACCTGCTCAACACCTACACCGTGCTGCAGCAGAAACGCAGCGGCGCCGGACCGCAGCCGGTCGCGGTGATCGACCCCTTCCTCTCCAGCATCTACAACTTCATCACGGGGTCTAATGCGAAGGCGCCGGTGGGCTCGCTGCTGAGCTGGGCCAATCAGGGCCTGCTCAACCTGGAGGGTCGTGGATCGACGACCGATATCGCGCAGTCACTGCTCAAGGACTACCGGTCGCAGCAGGCCGCGGCCGAGCGCGACCTGGCGGGTGGCAGCGACCTCAGCGCCCTGTGGGTCGAAAACGCCAACCGCGACACCGCCTTTCTGGCGAAGATCAAGGGCGTGACCATCGCGTCCGATGGCCTGGCGGCCTCCCTGAACGACGCGGGTCAATCGACGATTGCGATTGCCGCCAGGAAACATGTCGATGACAAAACCAAGGCCAGAGACAAAACCGACAAGGGCCACAACGGCCATCCGCAAGGCAACGGCACGCCGTAGGCGGAGGTCGCGACCGGCGAGTTAGCCGGGTTTAGACTTCTTCGTCGTCCTGAACGCCTTCCAGCGTGAGCATCAGCCCATCCTGAAGGTCATAGAGCGCGTCCATCGATTCCCCGATGGAGATATCCTCGAGGGCCCGATTGCCGAGGGGGTGGTCCATCTCAGCGGCGAGCCGCTGCACGCGAAAGGCCAGGTCGGTAGGCAGCTGGGTCTCCTCGGCGATATTGAGCATCTCGAGCTCATCCAGCAGCCGGTCGATATGGCGGATCCGGTTCCGGCGCGCATACCGCAACTCGCGCTCCGCTTGCCATCGCTCGCGTTGCGCCGAGATCTGGACCGAGGTTTGCTCGATCATGCGGCCGCTTCCGAGGGTGGTTCGAGCCATGCTTCCCGAGGGTTTACTGTACTTTCAAATACCGACTTGGTCAAGAACTTATACGCCGGCTAACACAGATACGCCTCAAACGCTCGTTTGCCACTAATGTCTCAATCGCTCGTTTGGCACTAAAGCGCCACTCGCGAGGGGCGACGCCCCGAGCGCCACTCGTGTCGGCCGGCGGGCCGGCGGTCGTCCTGTCGGCTCTCCTCTTTGCCGCCGGCGGCAACGCGGTCAAGGTGCTGTTCGGGATGGGCTACTCGCCGCTCGTGCTGGCGCAGCTCCGGATTGGGTGGGCCTTTGCCTGGCTCTTCGTCATCCTCCTCGCCGTCCGGCCGAGGCTGCTTCGCGTCGATCGCCGCGAGCTCCCCGCGCTGACGGTCTTCGGCACCATCGGCCTGGCCGGGGTGCAGCTCAGCTACTACCTGACGATCGCCCGAATCAATATCGCGGTCGCGCTGCTCGTCCAGTACCTCGGTCTGGTCGCGGTGACAGCGTTCGAACGGTATCACCGCCAACAGGCAGTGCCGGCTCAGGTCTGGGGCGCCCTCGCGATGGTGCTGGTGGGCGCCTTCTTCGCCGTGGGCGCCTACCAGCCCGCGCTCCTCCGCGTCAACCTTCCGGGTGTCATGCTGGGGCTGGTGGCGGCCGGGTTCTTCGCCTTCTACGTCCTGCGGGCTTCGACGCTGACGCGCCGGCTCAATACCTGGACGTTGCTCGTCTACGGCTTTGGCGCCGGTAGCATCATGTGGGCGGTGTTCGACCTTGCCAGCGGGACGGCCCTGCCGCCGGACTGGCACATCTGGGTCGTCATGGCCGTGGTGGGCCTGATCGGCACCCTGGCCGCGCATGGCCTTTTCGTGTGGGCGCTTCGGACGATCCGCCCTTCGTCGGCGGGCATCGTGTCCACCGCCGAACCGGTCTTTGCCGGCTTGATCGCGTTCCTCGTCCTCGGTGACCGGCTGCAGCCATTACAAGTCCTCGGCGCGGCCGTGATCGTCGCTGGCATCATCATCGTCCAGGCGGGCAGCGCCGCCGACGCGGGTGTCACGCCGCCACCCATCCAATGACGGCGATGGTCCTCGAGCGGGTACGGGAGCGGCTCGTCCCCGGCGAGGTCATCTGGAAGCTGCATTACGAGCCCTCCTCCAGCAGCACGCAGGAGCTCGCCCGCGCCGCCGCTGCTCGGGGCGCGGGCGAGGGCTGGACGGTGGTGACCGACGTGCAGCGCGAAGGCCGAGGGCGCCTGGGGCGACCGTGGGTCGCTCCGCCGGAGACAGCGCTCCTCTTTTCCACCATCCTTCAGCCCCCGCTCGATGTCTTGCCCCTGCTGCCGCTGCTGGCGGCACTGGCGGTCGCCGGTGGGATCGAAGGCTCCACGGGCGCGGTGCCCGATCTCAAATGGCCAAACGACGTCCTCCTCAACGGCAAGAAGCTGGCCGGCATCCTGCTGGAACGACCGGCGGGTCCGGACGTCGTTCTGGGCGTTGGCCTGAACGTCAACCAATCGCCTCAAGAGGTGCCGGATGGTGGCACCTCCCTGGCGATCGAACTGGGTCATGAACTGGAGCGCGAGTCTCTGCTGGCCGCCATTCTCAACGACCTCGGCAACGCCTACGAGCGGGCGGATCGCGAAGGTATCGCCTGGATCGTTCCGGGCTGGCGCAGCCGAAGCTCGATGCTGGGCGAGGCGGTCGCCTTCCATCGGGATGGCAAGCTGATACGCGGAATCGCCGAGGACGTCCTCGCGGATGGCGCGCTGCGCGTCCGACTCGAGGGCGGCGCGCAGATCAGCGTCGTCGCCGGTGAGATCGAACGCCTGCGGACCGCTCAGTCGTAGGTCTTGCCGTTGTCCTGGATATAGCCGCCCTCGTGGGTTCCCTGCGGATCGTGATGGGTGAAGTGGATCAGGCCACCCTGCGCGTTCCACACGTACTCGCCGTGCACGATGACGTGATCGTCCAGCGCCACCGGGACACGTGGCGCGATCGAGATGTTGTGTTCCACCTCGACGGTGATATCGCCAGACGAGATTGGTGGTTGTGGAAGTCGGCGACGATCGCAGCATCATCCGGCTGGGCCGATCCGCCACACGCCACCAACCACCCGGCAATGAGGGCGGCGGCAATTCGCCTCATCCGGAAAGTCTAGGGAGGAATCGCCGGATTCCTCCCTATTCCCCGCTAACTAACCTTGACGTCTCCGGTCATCGCGGCGTGGATGCTGCAGTGATATTTGACATCGCCCGCGGTGTTGAAGGTCACAAAGAACTTCGCGCCCACGCTACACAGGCCGGAGTCAAAGGTCGTGTTGTCGTCCGAGGTGACGCTGTGCTGGGCGTCGTTAGCGACCCAATCCCATTCCACCGTCTGTCCTTTCGTGACGGTCACGGTCGGCGGGTCAAATTTGCCGACCGTGTTCGGGTCGGGGTTGAGCTTGACAACTTGGGATGCGGTCCCGCTCGTCGTGCCGCCCTTGGGCGCGCAGGCCGAGGTGCCGCCGTCGCCGCTCGAACTGCCGCATGCGGCCATCACCAGGGCGCTGCCAGCGGCCACGATCGCCATCTTCCAAACGATCACGTATGCCTCCTTGCCGAAAACGATTGATTCTCGACTGAGTCTACGGGGCAGTCGCGCACCCTCGCCATCGGATCGCGCCCGCCGGGCGAGAATCAGGTGCTGACCGTACTCACTCGGGCAGCGCGCCGAACTCGCGACGCGCAGCGCGCACCCAGAGGACGGTCGCAGCCACCGAGATGACCACGCCCACAGTCAGCAGCACGAGGTTGAGCACGAGCCCCGTGAGGAGAAAGGCAATCCCGAGCGCCAGCACGGCCGGCCAGATGCTCGGCGGCGGCAGATGGATGGCCTCGTGGGACTCGGCGTGCGACCCCTGCTCAGCGTCCGTCATGCGCCGAAGTTGTTGTAGATCAGGGCCCAGGCGAAGGCCAGGCCGAACATGATCAGGGCTGTCACGAACAGCAGCATCCCGAGACGAACGTTCTTGCGTGCTTCTTCTCTATGCATCAACGACCACTGGAAACTATAGCCTCCCGATCATCCGATCGGCCACCATCACGGCGAAGAGCAGCCCAAGGTACGCGATCGAGTAATCGAAGAGCAGGCGGGACCACCGCTGCCGCCGGTTGCGGAGGTTGACGACTGCGAGCGCGATGAACACGCCACCAAGGACGGCCGCCCCGGCCAGGTAGAGCAGGCCAAGCGCGCCGGTCACGACGACCGCGATCGTCACCGCGACCAGGGCCAGCGTGTAGAGCAGGATCTGGCGGCGGGCGACTGCCTCGCCACGGACGACGGGCAACATTGGGACCTGGGCGCGCGCGTAATCGCCCTTGAGTCGAAGAGCCAGCGCCCAGAAGTGTGGCGGCGTCCAGAGGAAGATGACGGCGAAAAGATAGATCGCGGTCAGGTCGATGCGGTGCGTCACGGCGGCCCACCCCACGACCGGCGGGACCGCGCCGGCAGCGCCACCGATCACGATGTTCTGCACCGTCCAGCGCTTCAGCCACAGTGTGTAAACGAAGACGTAAAAGAGCAGGCCGCTGATCGCCAGTGTCGCGGCCAGCACGTTGACCCAGAAGGCCAGCAGTACGAAGGCGGCTACACCGAGCGCGATGCCGAAGAGCAAGGCGTGGCGGGGGGCAATCCGGCCGTCGGGCAGCGGGCGGCGTCTGGTGCGAAGCATTGCCCCATCGAGATCGCGGTCGATCCAGCAATTGATGGCGCCGGCGCCCGCGGCGGCCAGGGCCCCGCCGAGCAGGGTGAGGACCACCAGGCCCGTCGAGGGCCAGCCGCGCTCGGCCATCATCATCCCGCCCAGGGCGGTGATGAGCAGCAATGGGATGATGCGCGGCTTGGCGAGGCTGACATAGTCGAGCACGACCTCGCGCGCCGGCCGGGGAGGCTGGCGGGCATGATCAGTCACGTCAGCCCGAGCACCGGTCACCGGCAACCGGTCGGCGAGCACGGCGAGCACCACGGTGCCCGCCCAGACGGCGCTGGCAAGGGCCAGGTGGAGGCCGCGCAGGGCCGCGGGCAGGTGCAGCGTTACGACGGCGGCTCCGACCGCCACCTGGAAGGCGAGCGCCGCCAGCGTGAGCGCCACCGTCGTTCGCACGGCGCGTTCGACCCGGTACCGGTTCAGTAGCGCGAAAAGACTCACGACGATGAGCACCCCGACCGCCGCCGCCAGCCCGCGATGAAGGAGTTGGATCGCGGGGTAGCCATCGAAGGCAAGGCTGAAGCCACCGCCACAGAGTGGCCAGGCACCACAGCTGCCGCTCGCGCCACTGCCCACCACTAGCGAACCGCTGAGGATCAGCAGGAACGTGCCCGCGGCGGCGGCGCGCGCTAACGCCATTGGCCGGGGGGTCGCCCCACGCGAGCCGCGCTTTAGTGCGATGCGAGCGTTTAAGACGTCCTGGGGCAGACAAGCCGCCGTCGCCGTCAGGCAGACGGCCGCGAGCAGCGCCATCGCGGTCGCGAGGTGCGCCAGCACGATCATCGGTGGCAGCTCAAGACGGACCGTGACGGCGCCCAGCACCACCTGCACCACGAGCAGGCCGAGGGCGACCATCGCCGGAATGACGATGTCGCGGCGCTTCCGCCACGCCAGCCAGGCGACCACCGCCGTGAGGACGATGAGGGTGCTCGCCAGCGAGGCGGTGGTCCGGTGGGAGTACTCGATGATGGCGTGAAGGTCGAGAGGCGGCAGCAGACGGCCGTGACAGAGCGGCCAGTCGGGGCAACCGAGGCCGGAACTCGAGACCCGGACGACGCCACCCAGCACGACCAGGGCGTAGGTCACGAGCGCGGTCGCGACGCTCAGCACCCGAAAGGCTTTCATCGTGGGAGCTAGGTGTGCTCGGCGCCCGCCGTCACGCCAAGGCGCAGGTCTCGAAGCGGACGCCCACTGCGCACCGGCGGAACGCTGTCGAAGTTGTGAGCCGGTGGCGGCGACGTCGTCGCCCACTCCAGCGTGTTCCCTTCCCAGGGGTCCCGGGGCGCTCGCCGGCCGCCTCGAATACTGAGCGCGAAATTCGCGATGAAGACCAGGATGGCGAGCGCGATCATGAACGCCCCGAAGGTCGCCATCAGGTTCCAGGGCGCCCAATCGGTGCGATTCGAATACCACATCGCGATGCGCCGGGGCATTCCCTCGAGCCCGAGAAAGTGCATCGGCATGAAGGTCACATTGAAGCCGACCAGCTGCAGCCAGAACTGGATCTTGCCGAGCGTTTCGTTCAGATAGCGGCCGGTCATCTTCGGAAACCAGTAGTAGAAGGCGGCGAACACGCCGAAGACACTTCCGCCGAAGAGCACGTAATGGATGTGCGACACGACCCAATACGTGGCATGGAGCTGGTAATCGACGGCCAGCGAGGCCGTGAATACCCCGTCAACCCCACCCATCAAGAACATCAGGACAAAGGCGACGGCAAAGAGCATCGCGGCCGTGTACTTGATGGAGCCGCCCCACAGCGTGGCCAGCCAGTTCAGCACCTTCACGCCCGAAGGAACCGCGATCAGGGCGGTGGTGGCCATGAAGAATTCCTGGAGCTGCAGCGGGAGTCCGGTGGTGAACATGTGGTGGGCGAAAACCATGAAGCCGAGCACGCCGATGGCCGCCATGGAGAAAGCCATCGCCCGGTAGCCGAAGATCGGTTTTCGGCTGAAGACGGGAATGACCTCGGACACAATCCCGAAGGCGGGCAGGATCATGATGTAAACCGCCGGGTGCGAGTAAAACCAGAAGATGAACTGGTAGAGCAGGGGATCCGAGCCGTGGGTGAAGAAGTGGGTGCCGAGCTGCCGGTCCATCAATACCATGCCGAGCACGCCGGCGAGGAAGGGGCTGGCCAGCAGCGTGAGGGCAGCCGTGATCTCCATCGACCAGACGAACAGCGGCAGCCGGAACCAGGTCATGCCAGGGGCCCGCATGTTGTGGATCGTGACCAGGAAGTTGATCGCGCCCATGATCGATGAGATCCCCAGGATGTGCAGCCCGAGGATCCAGAGGTCCTGGCCGATGCCGACCGCGTAGGCCTTCTCGGTCAGCGGCACGTAGCCGGTCCAGCCGGCGGCGGCGGCCCCCGTCTTCGTCAAGAGTCCGCTGTACATCGTCAGGCCGCCCAGCGGGATCAGCCAGAAGGAGAAGGCATTGATCCGCGGGAAGGCCATGTCGCGCGCCCCGATCATGAGCGGCACGAAGTAGTTGCCGAAGCCCGAGAAGACCGGGATGATCCAGAGGAAGATCATGGTCGTCCCGTGGAGGGTCATGATCTCGTTGTAGGTCTGCGGCGCGAGGACGTGGTTGTTCCCCACCGCGAGCTGGGTGCGCATCAAGAGCGCAAACAGGCCGCCGACCAGGAAGAAGGCGAAGGTCGTGTAGAGATACAGGATCCCGATCTTCTTGTGGTCGACCGTGGTCAGCCACGACACGATGCCGCTTGCGGGGCGGGTTTCGCTCCGCGGCAGGGCGATGCTAGCCATGTGCCTCCTTCATCCTCCGCTCACGGTGATGGTTCCCCGCATGTTGTTGGCTTCGTGGAACTTGCAGACATAGCTGTACGTCCCGGCCCTGGTGAACTTCACCTCGAAGGTGTCACCCTGGTTCATCGTTTCCGAGCTCGGCACCTGGCCATTGTCGAAGACCACGTTGTGCACGAGCGACCCGTTGTTCTTCCACTCGATGACATCGCCGACCTTGGCGGTCACTGTCGCCGGCACGAACTTCAGGGCGTCCGTCTGCCCGACGTTGACCGCGGCAGGCACGCCGGTCACCTTCTCGGCCGCGGCGCCACCGGGCGGCGGCGCGCCACTGAGAAACGCCTGGTACTGCTCCGCTGAGACCGCATTGACCTGGAGCGTCATCGAGAAGTGGTAGAGACCGCAGAGCTCATTGCACTGGCCGTAGTACGTGCCGGGCTGGCTGGCCTCGATCCAGCCGCTGTTCTGAAAACCGGGCTTGGCGTAGATCTGCCCGCCCAGCCGCGGCACCCAGAAGGAATGGAGGACGTCTTTGCTCGTGACCTGCAGCCGGATGACCTGGCCCACCGGGATGGTTAGTGTGCTGATGCTGGTCTTGCCGTTCGGATACTTGAAGGACCACGCCCACTGAATGCCGGTCACCTGAACGGTCTGCTGCGGCGGCGGTCCGTTTCGCACGTAATCCATTCGTAGCGTGGTCCGGACGAACAGAAACGACACGATCACCAGCGGGACCGCCGTCCAGACGATCTCCAGGCGAGGGTTGCCGTGCACCTGGGCCGGCTCGCGATCATCCGTGCGGCGGAAGCGGAGCGCCGCGTAGACGAGGAGCCCGCCCACGATGACGAGCACCACCATCGCGATCCAGAAGACGCTGGTGTAGACGCTGACGATGTCGCAGGCATTCGGGCCGGCGCAGTCCAGCGGCGTGACACTGACCGCAGGCACGCCCACGAGTGTAGCGACCGGCGGCGTCATCATCGGTGAAAGAGCCACCAGCGGCCGCCGGGTTGCCGCTCACCATTTCGCTCCTGCGCCGTCCGGCGGGCGTCGTGCATGGCGTCGTACCAGAACGTCAGCGCCAGCAGGAAGGTGCTGATGAAGACGAGCAGCGACACCATCTCAACCAGCAGCGAGAGCAGCACCATGGCGCTGCCGCGCGGCTTCCAGAACGCCAGCAGCTCGCCGGTTGCGCCCGGGATGTTCAGCGTCACCAGGAAGAGCAGGACCACGCCGAAGAGGAAGACCACCGCCTTCTTCGGTTGACGGTTGTACAGCTGGCCCAGGCCGGGAACCACCGAGAGCCAGGTCGCCAGCCGGACACGCGCGCGGCGTCGAGGCGGGCGCACGACCGGGGCTGGATGCAGCTCGACCACAGGTGCTGGAACCAGCTACCGCTGGAACATCCGGTAGCAGTAGAAGGCCACCAGCAGCAAGGTACACACCGCCCAGACGAGGACGAAGAAGAAATCCCCGGCTCCGGGGTCGCGAGTGAGATTGAGGAGATGGACGAGGGCCGGAACCATCAGCCGCCCGCCTTGTGCGCCTTGGTCACGTCGAGCAGGTTCTCGGCCACGATCACCAGCGCGGTGAACCCAACGATCACGGCGAAGGCCAGGACGGTCCCGATCAAGTTCTTGAGCTGCTGGCGTCTCATTCGGGTCCCCGGAGAATCGCAGATTCGACGGGGTGATTCATGGACGGCTCGTGTACTGCTGCCACATCCGGATCCAATGGACCAGCAGGTTGATGTTGTCGTTGACCGGCTTCGGGAGCAGCTGGTTGACACCCCACGCCGGCATGATGGTGCCCTTGTGTTCTTCGCCCGTGTTGCCCAGGTAGATGCAGCGGTAGTAATAGTCATCGTTGAAGAAGCCCAGCCGGTTCTGGTCATTCAGGGGCGGGCCCTTGCCCCCCTCACCCGTCGCCCCGTGACACTGCGCGCAGTTGTTCTCAAAGAGCTGGGGCGCCTTGTCGAAGGTCCCAAAGGGGTTCGCGACCAGGTTCTGGTGCCCGCCCGCCTGGTCGGTCGCCTGGCGGTTGCCGTTGTGGCAGATGATGCAGCCGCTCTCGTCGATCCCCAACCCTTTGTAGGCATTGGGGATAAAGCCGGTGAGCTGCGCCACGACCGGCTTGTTCGTCGACGGATCATTCACGACCTTGCCACTGGCGTCGAGCACGTAGTAGGGCTGAGCCCGCGGGTCGAGGCAACTGGTGGCGGAGGCCGCCGCCGCGGACGGTGACGCTGCCGGTGACGCCGAGGGCTTCGCCGAGGCGCTCGCCGATGGGCTGGCCGACGGACTGGCGGCCGCCGTGGCCGGGCGGCAAATAAGGGTCTCCTGGCCGTACTTCGCGAAGACCGAGTCGCTGATGACGGACGGATGGTTCGGACCGAGCCGCTCGGCGGCTTTTTGCGGACCGATCTTGGCGATGTCGGGGACATGACAGGTGATGCACCGCTCGACCATGAACTGCCCGTTGACCTGGACCTTGGGGAAGAGCTGCTGGACCTGGATGGGAAAGTCCTGTCCGTACTGCGCCGCGTACTTCTCCTGGATCGGCGCCCACGGACGGCTCAGGTCCTGGTAAAAGGCGAAGCCGAGCAGCAGCAGGAACGCCACGCTCACCGCCAGGAAGGCGCGCCCTAGCACTGGCTCCCTCCGCAAGTCTGCGGATTGCCGAGCACCCAGCCCCAGTCCCAGACGAACTCATGGCCACGGAAGAAGGTGCCGATGACAACGAGCGCCACGACGACCGCGGTGTAGAGCGCGAACAGGATGATGGCGACTTTTCGCTCCGACGGCCGCCGGCTCGGGTTGCGATCGAGGAACGGTACCAGGGCGCCTTGGAGGGGTTCGGCGTCATTCCGGGGTTGGCCTGACCCAGCAACGGCGCCTGCAACCAGACCGAGACCAGGATCAAAAATGCGGTCATCGCGACCGCCGCGATGAACTCCTTGAAGACGAACTCGGGGAAGGAGACGACCATCTCGTCCTCGCTGTCGTCGCGGACGGTCGACGGCACCTCCACCGCCCGGCGGCGCTGCTCCACACGGTCGCGGGCGGCGATGCGGTCGCGGGCTTCAGTGGCCATGCTTACCTAGAGCCCCCCGCTGAAGCCATCTTTTCGGACTCGCCAGAAATGGACGACCATCAAGAGGAACGCCGCCAGCGGCAGCCCGACGACATGGAGCACGTAGAAGCGCAACAGCGCATTGTCACCCACCACCCGCCCACCGATCAGCAGATAGCGGGTGTAGGGGCCGGCGATGGGAGCGTACTTCGCCATGTTGGTCCCGACCGTGACCGCCCAGATGGAGAGCTGGTCCCAGGGCAACAGGTATCCGGTGAAGCTCAACAGTAGCGTGATCAGCAGCAGCAGGGTGCCGACGCCCCAGTTGAACTCGCGCGGCTTCTTGTAAGCGCCGGTCAAAAAGACGCGCGCCATGTGGAGCCAGACCGTGATGACCATCGCGTGCGCCGCCCAGCGGTGCATGTTGCGGATCACGCCACCGAAGGTGACGACGAACTGCAGGTCGCGCATGTCCTGGTAAGCGTGACTGGTGGAGGGCACGTAATAGAACATCAGAAAGAGCCCGGTGACGGTCAGCACGATGAAGAGGAAGAAG
This sequence comes from Chloroflexota bacterium, assembly GCA_005889395.1. Classification (GTDB taxonomy): domain Bacteria; phylum Chloroflexota; class Dormibacteria; order CF-121; family CF-121; genus CF-13. The sequence goes on along the minus strand of VBFX01000013.1, from coordinate 11,908 downwards.
GACAGTCCGCCGAGGCAGAGCGTGTAGGACATCCGGATCCAGGAGCGACGCACGCGGACCGGGTGGATGTGAAGGAAAAAGTTCGTGAGCGCCGTGCGGGCCGCGATCTTGTCGGTGAGCGGAAGGCCGTGACGGAAGACCGAGCCAACCATCTGCCCAATGACGGCGAACATCTCATCCAGCGCCGCACGGATAACGGTCATGAACCCTCCTGGTTAGCCGATCAGACTTTCAGGCGGAAGGCACGATCCACGATGACGGAGCGGTCGATCAAGAGTTTCCCATCCGGGGCCACCTCGAGGTGGACGCGGTCCATCGGCCGGGGCGCCGGCCCGAAGAAGTTGATGGCGTCGCGGAAGTACCGGCTGCCGTGGCAGGGGCACTTGAAGCCGGGCAACGCCGGCTTGGCTTTGCTCGCCGCCTGGCCGGTATCCGGATCCTTGGAAATCGACGTGCCGGCATTGACCAGGTCGCTGGTGACGTCGTCAAAGTAGCGTGGCGTGCAGCCCAGGTGGGTGCAGATCAAGCTGATCGCGTAGAAGCCGTTCGGATCGTGATTGATGACGACCCGCTTGTCGATGAGGACGGTCGTCGACCCGACCGCATAGGCGGTCGGTGGGTCCGCCTTGAAGGCCGGTGGATCCTCGTAGGTGGCGTTGGGGTACACGAACTTGAGACTCTGGTAAAGGGCGATGGTCGAGGCAACGGAAAAGCCGAGCCAGCCGGTGATGGCTAAGAAGCTCCGCCGCGACATCTCGCGACTGTCTTCCATCAAGCGTCGGAATGAGGCAGCCATCAGACGAAGGGGTTATGGGCTGGTGGCGTCAGGATCGTCGCGAAGACGATCGTTGACGCCATGATGATGATGAAGAGCACGGCGACGAGCAGGCAGCCGAAATCCGCCTTGATCGCCGCCAGCACGCCGTGCACGCAGTCGAGGATAGCAAAGCGAGCGGAAGCTAAACATCGGGTCTTGGCCCTAGGCCGTCAGCGTCTTCCGCTTGCGGACGTACTCGTTGACCAGGGACACCACCGTGGCATGGCTCCAGGTCAGCGGTGAGACCGAGATGGGCGCCTTGGTGTAGGGGTCGAGCTGCTCGGAGAGCACGCCGCTTGGGAGAGCGGCCCCCGCAACCCACTCCAGGATCTCGTGCGCCTTGTTGAGGTCGTCGAGCGAGCGCGCCTGGCTCACCAGCCACTGTCCGTACCACATGGTGCAGATGAACCACGGATTGCCGGGGACATTGCTGATGTCCTGGCTCACCTGGTAATACCAGTCGTTCTCGTAGCGCGCGATGCCGCCAACCTCGGTCTTGCACCAGAGCCGCTCGTAGACCGCCTTCATCGTGCTCACGATCTGCGGATCGTCGGCCGCGAACATGCCGAAGTACCACAGCCCGTAGACGCTGGAGTCGATCGTGAGGTCGCGCGCCGTCGTCCCATCCGCCCGGACGTAGATGCGGCGGATGAATCGGTTCAGTTCGGGATCGAAGAGGAAGCGCAGCGTGCCCTGCCTGAGCCCGTCGGCCACGCCCCGGTAGCGTTCAGCGAGGGTCATCTCCCCGTAGAGGGCCGCGAAGTTGGCCGCCGCCCGCAGGCCGGCCCAGACCGTGGCCACCGTAAAGCTCATCACTCCGCGCCGCTCCTCCCAGAGGTCGTAGCTGGGCTGCGGCAACCCGGTGAGGGGGTCGATATAGCTGGCCAGGAAATCGCCGACCAGGATGATCAACGGCCGGTAATAGGCCTTGAAGAACTCGAAGTCGCGATGGCGATCGTAGTGCTGCCAGAGGGCGAAGAGGACCAGGCCGGTCTCGTCCTCCTGGATCGGGTACTGCGGCTTGCCGGTGGCATCGACCCAGGGATGCCAGCTGCTGCCCGGGTCGCCCGCCGGCGTGTACTTGTGGCGGAAGTAGCCCTCCTTGGTCACGATGCGCGCACAGAGCTCGAAGAACCGCCGGGGTACGTCGACGTAGCCGGCCTGGTCCATCGCGTAGACGGCCAGCGCGGCGTCGCGCGGCCACATATAGCTGTAGGTGTCGCGGGCGAACTTGATGATGTCGGTGTCGTTGGCGGCGAGCACGGCGCCGCCGCTGTCGATCTGGGTCCGCACCACCAGCAGGCAGCGGCGGAAGAGGTCGGCAACACGTGGCGAGAGGTCCCCGAACTCACGCTCTTCCTTGTTGACCCAGGCGACCCAATAGGAACGCGTGCGCTCGAGAAACGCCTCGGGGCCCCGCAGCGTGACGACGTCAGCAACCGTCTGGAGTTCGGCAAGGTTGCGCGCCGCGATCAGCCACTGGTACGCGGTGGCGGTCTGCCCCTGTGCGATGCGGCCGACCTTCAGCGCGAGCGTCATGTCGACCGATCCCTGCTCGATGGGGTTGTTGCCGAGCTCGCCATCCTCGGCGTCCCGCCAGGTTCCCTGCGCGCCCCCCACGTCTTTCTTGCCGCAGGCGTAACCGTCCAGCCCGATGCGATCGCCGACCTGGCCGCAGGCGGCGAAGCAGCGCTGACCCTTGTAGGCGACCAGCCCTTTGACAGCCGGGTAATACATCACGGTGTCGCCGACCTCCGTGCCGTAGATGTGCCAGTCGTAATGGAAGAAGATCCGAACCTCCCGCTCTGGCACCTCGTTGTGGACCTTGACCCGGCGAAGGAACATGTCGCGGCCGAGGTCGACCGTGTCGTTGAAAGTCAGGATGACCGCGAGATCGGGATGACGAAGGGTGACGTTCGTAACCAGGGTGTCGGGGAGGTAGACGAGGTTGCGCGACCAGGCCGGGTCATCCAGCCAGCTGAACCGTCCCTCCACCCAGATGCCGAAGCGGCAGGGCTCCCCGCTGGTGTGGTTCTCCTGACCGACCCGCGGGTAATAGATGTCGCGCAGCTGGTAGTTGCGATCGAAGTTGACCAGCAGGGACCCGTTTCCGATCGGCAGGTCGCGTGACACGTTGCGCCATTATCGGGTGCCGGTCAGCACCGTGGGAGATCGCAACACCCGTTGTTACGATGTCGTTCATGGGGAGCGCGGCCAAGATCGACACGCTCGAGGTGCGCTCGGGCAGGCGCGCGGATGCGATCGACATCACCGATCGGGTGCAACAGGTGGTGCGCGAGAGCGGCGTCCAAACGGGACTCTGCCAGGTCTACGTGCCGCACACCACCGCGGGGGTCTTCATCAACGAGAACGCGGACCCGGACGCCCTGTCCGACATCCTCGAGACGCTCGAGGCGCTCGTCCCCTGGGAGAACGGCTATCGGCACGCCGAGGGCAACGCCGCGGCGCACATCAAGGCCACGTTGGTGGGAAGCTCGCAATCCGTGCCGGTGCGCAACGGTCGCCTCGCGCTCGGACGCTGGCAGGGCATCTACTTCGCCGACTTCGATGGGCCGCGCGAGCGGCACTTCCAGGTCACGGTCCTGGCATAAAAGAAGTCGACCTTTAAACGCGAAATCAGGGCGGGAAGCGGTCCTGTTGACTGTCAGTGAAAAGCCGTAACCAGTCCGAAGATGCCGGTATATACTGGTCAGATTCTTTAGCCGGGGAGACGCATGCTTACCAGCATCAAGTCGGTCGGCAGCTATGTTCCGTCCGGCATCCTGACCAACGCCGACCTCGAGAAGATGGTCGAGACGTCAGACACCTGGATCCGGGAACGCACGGGCATCCACGAGAGGCGGATCGCTGCCGTGAACGAGACGGCAACCGACCTGGCCGCGGAAGCCGCCATGGATGCGCTGGCCGCCGCCGGCATGCGGCCGCAGGACACCGACCTCATCGTGTGCAGTACGTCGACTCCCGACTCGATGTTCCCCTCGGTCGCGTCGCGCGTTCAGGAGCGCCTCGGCGCCCACGGCCCGGCGTTCGATGTGCAGGCGGCCTGCACCGGTTTCCTTTACGCCATGAGCGTTGCCGACCGCTTCGTCAGTGGGGGCGAGTCGAAACAGGCAATCGTGATCGGCAGCGAAACGCTCACGAAGATCCTCAACTTCAAAGACCGGGGCACCTGCGTCGTCTTTGGTGACGGCGCCGGTGCCGTCGTGTTGGGGCCGAGCAGCAACGGCGCCGGCATCAAGTCCTCGGTCCTGGGATCGGACGGCTCCGGCGGCGACCTTATCTATGTCGCGCCTGGCGCTGATGGCCCGGAAGGCCCCGGCCGTCCGGAAATCCGCATGGACGGTCGCAAAGTCTTCCGCTTCGCCACCGAGATCCTCGCCCAGGCGACGCTCGAGGCGCTGGAGAAGGCCAACGTGCCGCTGGAGGACGTGAAGCTCATCGTCCCCCACCAGGCCAACGCCCGCATCATCGAGGCCGCCGGCAAGCGGCTGGGTGTTGGTGCCAACGTCATGGTCAACGAGATCGCCAACTACGGCAACACCTCGACTGCGTCGATACCCCTCGCCCTCAAGGACGCGCTGGCCGCGGGCCGGCTCAAATCCGGCGACCATCTTGTCCTCGTCGGGTTCGGCGCCGGGCTCACCTGGGGTGCCTGCGTCATCAAGTGGGAAGGGGCGCCCGTCAGGGCCGCGGCCTGACCAATGTTTCGTCCCAAAACGCGCTACGTCGCCCTGCCGTCGCCGCGCGCCGGCGTCGGCGAAGAGGTCGACCGGCTCACCTGCCCCAAGTGCGACACCTCGCTCGAGCCCGCCCGCCTGACCGCGGCCCTCGGTGTGTGCTATCGCTGCGGCTACCACTTCCGGCTGCGCGCTCCCGAGCGAGTGTCGATGCTGGTCGAACCGGGTTCGTTTCGGGAAGAAGACCAGTCGATCGTGGCGAAGGACGTCCTCGGCTTCAAAGACTCGCAGCCTTACACCAAGCGGATCGAACAGAGCCGCGCCGCCACCGGTGCCAATGAGGCGGTCATCTGGGGCGAAGCCGTGCTGGCGGGCCACCGCCTCGTCGTGGTCTGCCTCGACTTCGCCTTCATGGGCGGCAGCATGGGCGCGGCAACGGGTGAAAAGATCACGAACGGCATCGAGCGTGCCCTCCAAAACCGTCTGCCCCTGCTGATCATCTCCGCCTCGGGTGGGGCGCGCATGCAAGAGGGCATGCTCTCGCTGATGCAGCTGGCGAAAACTTCGGCGGCTCTCGGCCGGCTCAACGCGGCTGGCATTCCGTATGTTTCGCTGCTGACCGACCCGACGATGGGCGGCGTGACGGCCAGCTTCGCCTCTTTGGGCGACGTGATCATCGCCGAGCCTGGTGCCATGATCGGCTTTGCCGGCGCGCGAGTTATTCAACAGGCGACCTACGAAACACTTCCCGAGGGATTCCAGACGGCGGAATTCCTCTGGCAGCACGGGATGATCGATCTCGTGGTGCCGCGCCCCGAGCTGCCGGCCGTCTTACGCCAGTTGCTCGACCTCTACGCGAGGAATGGCGTTGCGGGCGACTTCGCACTGGAGCGTCAGGCGGAGACGCCCGCGCCCGCGCCCGTTATCCCCCGGTGAGCGACAACGGGTCGGTCGCCGCCGCCACCTGGGAGCAGGTCGAGCTCGCCCGGCATCCGGACCGGCCCTACGCGCTCGACTACATCCACGCGATCTTCAGTGATTTCTTCGAGCTGCACGGTGATCGCGTCTTCGGTGACGATCACGCGATTATCGGCGGGCCGGCCGCGATCGACAAGCAGACCGTCATGGTGATTGCGCAGCAGAAGGGACGCACCACGGCGGAACGGGCGATGCGCAACTTCGGTATGGCCAACCCCGAAGGCTACCGCAAGGCCCTGCGCCTGATCCGGCAGGCGGAACGCTTCCAGTTTCCCGTCGTGGCGTTCGTCGATACGTCGGGCGCCTTCCCCGGCGCCGGCGCGGAGGAGCGCGGCATCGCCTGGGCGATCGCGGACAACCTCGTGGCCCTTTCCCAGGCGCGCGTTCCGATCGTGACACTGGTGATCGGCGAGGGTGGCAGCGGCGGGGCGCTCGGCATCGGCGTGGGCGACCGCCTGCTGATGATGGAACACTCCATCTACAGCGTCGCTATGCCCGAGGCCTGCGCCTCGATTCTCTGGCGCGACATTGCCCGCAAGGTCGAGGCGGCCGACGCGCTCAAGCTGACCGCCAACGATTTGAAACGGCTCGGCCTGGCGGATGAGATCGTGCCCGAGCCGCCTGGAGGCGCCCACAACGACTACGGGGTGGCGACCGACGCGGCCGGCGCGGCCCTGCGACGCCATCTCGGTGCGCTCGAAGCGATCGACATCGACCGCCTGGTCGAGGAGCGCTACCAGCGATACCGGAAGATCGGCGCCTAATATCTGAACCACTGCTGTGGCGACGGAAGCGGTGACCCAAGCGCCCACCCCCAGACGGGAGCGGCTCGACCCATCGGTCTTTCGCTTGCCGGTCGAGCGGATCCGTGAAGGCTATTACAGCGACGTCTACTTCAACCGAACCGTCGACGTCCTCAATGCGGACACTCGCCATCCGCACGTCCTGATGCAGGTCTTCCAGAAGAACGAGGCGGTCGTGGGCGGGATGGATGAGGCGATCGCCATCGTCAAGCTGTGTTCCGAGGACTTCTCGCAACTGCGGGTTCACGCGCTCTACGACGGCGACGAGGCGGCCCCCTGGGAGACGACGATGACGATCGAAGGCGACTACTCCCTGTTCGCCCGGCTCGAGACCGTCTACCTGGGCGTCCTCTCGCGCCGGACCAAGGTTGCGACCAACGTGCACCGTGTCGTGGAGGCGGCCAACGGCAAGCAGATCATGTTCTTCCCGGCTCGTCACGACCACCATCTGGTACAGACGGGCGACGGATATGCGGCCCACGTCTCGGGGGCGATCGGCGTGTCCACGGACGCGCAGGCGTCGTGGTGGGGCGGCCAGGGCATTGGAACGGTGCCGCATGGATTGATCGCCGCCTACGACGGCGACACCGTGCTGGCGGCGCGCAAATATGCCGAATACATGGAGCCGACAGCGAACCTGGTGGTCCTCGTCGATTGGGAGAACGAGCGTCAATCCGCAACTCTGCCACCTGGTTCGACAGGCCCTCGACCGCGAGGGCTTCGAGCACGTCAAGATCGTCGCCAGCGGCGGCTTCAACGTCGCCAAGATCGAGCGCTTCGAGCGCGAGCGGGTTCCGGTCGATGCCTACGGCGTCGGCAGCGCCTTTTTCCAGGGGACGTATGACTTCACGGCGGACGTCGTGATGGTCGAGGGCCGGCCGTGTGCCAAATCCGGGCGGCGCTACCGCCCCAACCCGCGGCTCGAGCCGGTGACCTGATCGTGCCCGATGTCACGATCGTGGTCGACGTGCTCAACGGCTTCTGCAAGCAAGGCAACCTCGCCTCTCCGCGCTGCGACGCGGCCATCCCGAAGATCCTTAAGGCCGTCGAGGCGCGCCGGCAGGCGGGCGACCAGCTCATCTTCCTGGCGGACACGCACGACCCTAACGACCGGGAGTTCGAGGTCTTTCCCGTGCACTGCGTGCGGGGGACCGTCGAATCCGAGGTCGTGCCTGAGCTCCAGCCTCTGCTCAAGGAGGCCACCTTGATCCGCAAGCGTCGCTACTCGGGCTTCTTCGAGACCGACCTCGAGGCGCGGCTGCGCGCGGCGCACCCCGAGCAGGTCACGGTGGTCGGGGTGTGTACCGACATCTGTGTGCTGCATACCGTCGCCGACCTGCGAAACCGCGACTACCGGGTCGTGGTCCCCGCCTCGGCCGTCGAGACGTTCGACGGGCCGGACCATCCCGGTGACGAGGTCCAGCGCTGGGCGCTGGCCCATCTGAAGGGGGTCCTCGGCGCCCACCTGCTGTAGTTTGTGAGCCTCTCGCTATAATGTAACCCGTCAACCGCACTAGCTCGTTCTGCCCCAAATGCGGCGACCCGCTCAAGCCTGACAGCCGGTACTGCTCGGGCTGTGGCCGAGCCACAGCCCCCGGGAGCGGTTTGCGCCTTCGCCCCTGGATGGTGGTTCCCGCCGTCCTGCTCGCCATTCTCCTCCTCGTTCTTCCCGGCCTGCTGTACGTCTGGGCCGGACTTCCCTCCACCTCCAATCTCAGCACCGCCCGCCTCCCCCTCTCGACCCGCATCTACGACCGGACAGGGACCGTCTTGCTGGCGGAGATCCACCAGGGCTCGGAGCGGCGCCACATCGTGCCGCTGAAGCAGATCGCGCCGGCGATGCAGCAGGCAACGATCGCCGTCGAGGACCGCAGCTTCTACCAGCACGGCGGTCTCAACCTGCTGCGCACGGGCCAGGCCGGTCTCGACGATTTGCTGCACCTTCGCTTCAACCAGGGGGGCAGCACGATCACGCAGCAGCTCGTGAAGAACATCTACCTGTCAGAAGACCGGTCCGTTCTGCGCAAGCTGGACGAGGCGATCCTGGCGGTTGAAATCGAGCATCAGTACTCGAAGGCCCAGATCCTCGAGGCCTATCTCAATCGGATTTATTACGGCAATCGGTCGTATGGGGTCGAGGCAGCGGCGCAGACCTATTTCGCCAAGACCGCGAGCCAGCTGTCGTTGGCGGAGGCCAGCTTCCTCGCCGGCCTGCCGCAGGCGCCCACCGAGCTGGATCCCATCACGAATTTCACTGGGGCCAAGGCGCGCCAGCGCGTGGTGCTGGAGGCGATGGTTCGCAACCGCGCGATCACGCCGGCGCAGGCGGATTCCGCTTACGCGCAAAAGCTGACCCCGCAGAAGGCCTCGGCGGCGGACGACGTCAAGGCACCGGGCTTCGTGCACTGGGTCGCGGCGCAGTTGGAGAAGACCTACGGCGGGGAGCTGCTCAAGAACGGCGGATTGACCGTTATCACCTCGCTCGACTGGCACCTGCAGTTGATCGCGGAGCGTCAGGTACGGGCCAAGGTCATGGCATTGCAGGGCCAGCACGTGACCGACGGCGCGCTGGTCGCGCTCGATCCGAAGACCGGCGAGGTGCTGGCCATGGTCGGGTCAGCGGGCCCGGACGTGCCGGGCGGGCAGTACAACATGGCGATCACCCCGCGCCAGCCCGGCTCGGCCTTCAAGATCTTCACCTACAGCGCCGCCGTCGAGTCGCAGAAGTTCACCATGGGCTCCTGGGTGCTGGACCAGCCGATCAACGTCCGGATGCCCGACGGCAGCACCTACACGCCGCACAACTACGACGGCTCGTATCACGGGTGGCAACCCCTACCGTTCGCCCTGGGCAACTCGTTCAACATTCCCGCCGTCAAAGTCGAACTGGGCACGGGTACCGATCGGGTCGTCGACGTCGCGCGCCGCATGGGCCTGACGTCGCTCAACCAGCCGGCCAGCAGCTACCAGCCGAGCCTGACGCTCGGCGGTTATGAAGTGCCGCTGATTGAGATGGCCGCCGGGGCCGGCACGCTGGCCACCCAGGGCACCTACGAACACCCGCAGCCGATCCTGCGGATCACGGCGCACGATGGCAGCACCCTCTACCGATTTGATCCAGATCACAACGGCAAGCCGGCACTCAGCCCTCAGGTCAGCTTCATCATGGCGCAGATGCTGTCCGACGACCGCAACCGCTCCCTCTCCTTCGGCCGGAACAGCGATCTCGTGATTCCCGGACATCACGTCGCCGCCAAGACCGGGACGACGAACGACTTCCGCGACAACCTGACCGTGGGGTTCACGCCCAACCTTGCGGTGGCCGTCTGGGTGGGGAACGCGGATCACACGCCGATGCGCAACGTCAGTGGCATCGTCGGCGCGGCGCCCATCTTTCACGGCTTCATGACCGAGGCGCTCAACGGCCAGCCGGACAGCTGGTTTGCCGTTCCGGACGCCCTACATCAGCTGAACGTCAACGGGTATGTCGCCTTCCTGCTGCCGGGCACGGAGCAGGTGGCGCAGTCCCAGCAACCGCCACCCGCCCCATCGCGGTGCAAGAAGCACTGTGGCGGCGGCCACGACTAGGGCTGAGAGCGCTCGCGCGTCCCGCCCGGCCCTGAAGAGGGCGGCGCAGCACCGGCGCTCTTCATCGATTCGATCTGCTGTTTGAGTTCGGCAACCTGCCGTTCCAGGCTGGCGACCTGATCGCGGGTCGCGACCGGCATCGATGACCGCATGCCTTCGGACACACGTCGAGTCAGGTTTCGACCAGGCGGTCGCCCTGCTCGAACGCCCAGCTGGCCGCGCCCAGCATGATGGTGAAGCCGTCGCGGATCGCCTCTCGTACGCGTTCGGTGCCTTCGGAATGCTGATGCTGTTCTGCCATGCGCTAAGTTTAGGGCGACCGATGCCCATTTACGAGTATCGCTGCGCGGACTGCGGCAAACGGCCCTCCATCTTCTTCAAGACCCTTACGGCCGTCGAGGCCTCGCCGGCCTGTCCCCTGTGTGGTGGCCGCCGTCTCACCCGCCTGATCTCACGGACTGCCCAGGTCCTCTCCGAGGATAGCCGCCTGGATCGAATGAGCGATAGCGACCTTTCCGACGTCGATGAGAACGACCCCAAGAGCATGGCGCGCTGGGCGAAGAAGATGGGACAGCAGATGGGTGGCGACGAGCTTGGCGAAGACTTCGACCAGGTGGTCGACGAGATGGAAGAGGCCGGGCCCGACGGTGCGACCAATATGGACGACGACGACCTGTGACCGCTGCCCGCGTCGCGCTCGTCCATGGGCGCGAGATCCTCGATTCGCGCGGGAATCCGACGGTCGAGGTCGACGTGGTCTTGGAGTCGGGGGAGCGTGGTCGCGCGGCCGTCCCGTCAGGCGCATCCACCGGGGCGCATGAAGCCGTCGAGTTGCGCGACGGCGACACGACCCGCTACGGTGGCAAGGGCGTCCACAAGGCGGTCGGCCACGTCAATGAGGAGATCGCCGCCGCGTTGCGCGGGGCGGATGCGACTGACCAGCGTGGCATCGACGAGCGGCTCATCAACCTCGACGGGACGGCGAACAAATCGCGGCTTGGTGCCAATGCCGTGCTGGGTGCCTCGCTGGCGGCCGCGCGAGCCGCCGCGCTCGCCGCCGGCCAGCCGCTCTATCGCTATCTCGCCGCGGGCGGCGAGCTCCGGATGCCGGTTCCGATGATGAACATCCTCAACGGGGGCCGGCATGCGCAGACGAAGGTCGACTTCCAGGAGTTCATGGTGGTGCCGGCCGGCGCCCCGAGCTTTTCGGAGGGCCTCCGCTGGGGAACCGAGACGTTTCACGCCCTCAAGGACATCCTTCACGAACGCGGCCTGAGCACCGGACAGGGCGACGAGGGTGGGTTCGCCCCCGAGCTCGACGCTAACGAGGACGCCATGCGGCTGCTGGTCGACGCCATCGAGCGCAGCGGCCACCAGCCCGGCCGGGATCTCTTCATCGCCCTCGATCCCGCGGCATCCGAGTTCTACCGTGACAGCCGCTATGAGCTCACCGGCGAGGGGCGGAGCCTGCAGCCCGGTGAGCTCATCGACCGCTGGGCCAGCTGGATCGATCACTACCCCGTGATCTCCATCGAGGACGGCCTCGCCGAGGACGATTGGGAGGGTTGGCGGTTACTGACCAGCCGGCTGGGGAAGCGCGTGCAACTGGTTGGCGACGATATCTTCGTCACCAACGTCGTGCGCCTCCGCCGCGGCATCGAGACCGGCGTCGCCAACAGCATCCTCGTCAAGGTCAACCAGATCGGTACCTTGACCGAAACCCTGGAGACCATCGCCACGGCGCGCGGGGCCGGGTACGCCACCGTGATCTCGCACCGATCGGGCGAAACCGAGGACACGTTCATCGCCGACCTGGCCGTCGCTACCGGGTCCGGCCAGATCAAAACGGGGGCGCCGTCACGGTCGGAACGAGTCGCGAAGTACAATCGGCTCCTGCGGATAGAGGAAGAGGTGGGTCGAACCGCACCATACCCGAGGCGCGCTGCGTTCGTCCGTGTCTAGACGCCCTCCGCGGGGATTCTTCGAGGGCGGCGAGTCGCCATTCGGCCGCCTGCCGACCGAGC
>VBFX01000012.1 GCA_005889395.1 Chloroflexota bacterium | reverse complement strand
CCGTGTCGGCGACGACCGTGCAGCGGCTGGCCTGCGACGCCAACGTCGCACGGGTCGTCTTCGGTCCCGGCTCGGTGATCGTCGACGCCGGCCGAGCAGTTCGGGTGGTCTCCGGCGCGACCCGACGCGCCCTGAACGCTCGCGACCAACACTGCCAGTGGCCGGGATGCGAACGGCCAGCCTCGTGGAGTGCCGCTCATCACCTTGTTCACTGGATTCAAGGTGGTGCGACGGATCTATCCAACCTGCTCCTGCTCTGTCATCGACACCACTGGATGGTTCACGAGGGCGGGTGGAAGTTGGCCCGCTCGGATGACGGTCGGCTGTTGGCGATCCCACCCGTCTATGACTACTACCGAACCCGCGCGCCCGACACGGCCCCGGCCGCCTGAGATCGACGGTCTTCTCCAGAATGGTCATCGATGGCAGGCGACGTCCGGATCGGCTGTTCAGGCTGGTCGTACGCGCACTGGCGAAAGCGCTTCTATCCGGAGAAGATGCCGGCACGAGAACACTTCGCGTTCTATGCCCAGCACTTCAATTCCGTCGAGCTCAACAACTCGTTCTACCGCCAGCCGCCGCGTGAGCGGTTTGAGGCCTGGCGAGAGCAGGCCCCACCCGGGTTCCTCTTTGCGGTCAAGGGCAGCCGCTACGTCACCCACATCAAGCGGCTCGCCGGCGAAAAGAAGTCGATCGACCTGGTCGTCGACGCGGCACTCGGCCTCGGCGAAAAATTGGGTCCGATCCTGTTCCAGCTGCAGGCCAACTTTCACGCGGACCTCGAGCGCCTCGAGCGATTCATCGGCATGCTCCCGACGGACGAACGCTTCACCCTTGAGTTCCGGCACGACTCGTGGCTGGTGCCGGCGGTCTTCGAGTTGCTCCGCGCCCATCGAATCGCCCTCACCATCCCGGATCACCCGAAGATGCCGAAGGCGCTCGAGACCACGAGCGACTTCACATATATAAGGATGCATCTGCCCCCGAACGGCCTCGGCTACGGTCGACGCGCCCTCCAGCCGTGGGCCCATCGGGTCATCGGCTGGCACCGTGACGGCCTGGACGTTTTTGTGTACTTCAACAACGACATGGAAGGCCATGCGATCAAAGACGCGAAGACGCTCATATCGCTCGTCAACGCTAAAGTAGGTGAGGCATGATCACCACATCCGAGAGCGTTGCACCCTTCTACGACGGATGGCGGTTCGCCCAGGAACGCCTCGTGGAACGGATCGGCGAACTCTCCCCGCAACAGCTCCAACTGCGGGCCGCTCCCCATCTCTGGCCGATCTGGGCCATTGCCGCCCATACCGCGGGAGTGCGTCCGTACTGGCTCTGCAACGTCTTCAAAGAGCCTGGCGCCGAGCGCACGCCCTTCAACGATCCCGGCGGCGACGGCTGGGAAGACGACCCTACCCACCCACGTGCGGCAAGCGAGCTCGTCTTCGCGCTTCAATCGACCTGGACCATCGTCGCGGATTGTCTCGAGCGATGGACGCCGGCGATGCTCCAGGACGAGTTCCGCCGTGAGCTAAACGGGCAGGTTCAGATTCATACCCGTCAGGGTGTCCTCATGCGTCTCCTGACGCACGACGCGTATCACATCGGCGAGATCAATCAGACGCTCGGCATGAACGGGCTCCCAGATATGTACATCTGGACCAGCCGCGATGCGGCTGCGAAGCCTGCGTTGAAGACGGCCGAGGTGATACGGGAAGGCCGGGATTCGAACCCGGGGAGCGGAAACACCCGCTCAAGCGCTTAGCAGGCGCTCGCATTCGACCACTCTGCCACCTCCCCGCGGAGGCGGTAGCCAGTTTACCCTGTTTCCATGAAAGCTTCCGTCGATGCGCAATGGGCCCAGTACGGTCGGGCATTGATCGGCTCGATGAGCGAGGTCCTCGCGGAGACGCCGGAAAACATCCACGCGAATTTGCTCGAAACCGCCGACTACTGGCTGTCGCTTGGGCTCGTGCTTGGACTCCGCGATCCGGACCAGGCGCGGCAACTTCTCCAGGTGATCGAAGCGCACGAGGCGGAGCGCGGAGAGCTGGAGCGCGATGCGACCGGTCTGATCAGCCAGGTCTTCGAGTGAGGCGTCGTGGGCTGGTCTCGCAGATGTACGCGGCAGCTCGGCTGGCGAATGACGTCTCGACGCTGGCTTCGGGTGATCCACGCCGGATCGCTCGGCGGGCGAAGAACAAGATCGTCGGACGGGCGCTCGGACGCGCCGGCCTTTGGCGATTGCTCTGGCGTTGACCTAGCGCTGAAGATGCGGCGCGACGCGCTTGAGATCCTGCACGAAGGCACGCATCTCGAGCTCTCGGGTCTCGTCATCAGGCGCGCGCAGGATCGATGACGGGTGCACCGTCGCCATCATCGGTGGCAGGCCGGGCCGTTCGATGAGCTGGCCGCGCTGCAGGCTCACGCGGAAGTCGCGGCCGAGCAGCGCCTGGGCCGCGGTCGCACCCAAGAGGACCAGCAGGTGCGGCTTCACCATCGCGATTTCGGCATCCAGCCAGGGCCGGCAGGCGCTGATCTCGGCGGCGTTCGGCTTCTGGTGCAAGCGACGCTTGCCTTGCGGCTTCCATTTGAAGTGCTTGACGGCGTTCGTGATATACACATGCCTGCGGTCGATGCCCGCCTCCTCGAGCGCTTCATCCAGCACGTGTCCGGCTGGGCCGACAAACGGTTTTCCTTCTCTATCCTCCCGGTCCCCGGGCTGCTCGCCCACGAATATGACCTCGGCATGCTCGGCACCCTCGCCGAAGACGGTCTGGGTGCCGGTCTTGTAGAGGTCACAGGCGCGACAGCCGGCGGCCGCCTCGCGCAGCGCCGGCAGCGTCAGCGGATCGGAGACCCTACTTGTTGCTGGGCTCAACCGGAAGACTCAGGACGAACTCACTGCCCTCACCGGGTGTCGATGTCGCGGCGATCTCGCCTTTGTGGAGGCGGGCCAGCTCTCTGGCCAGGTAGAGGCCCAGCCCGGTCCCGGGCACGTCCTTGAGGTTGGATACGCGGCTGAAGCGCACGAACAGTCGCTTCATGTCCTCGGGCGCGATACCAATGCCATGGTCCCGGACCCTTAGCACCGCGACCTCGCCGGACATCGACAGTTGGGCGGTGACGTCTCCCCCTTTCGGCGAGTATTTGATGGCGTTGTCCAGCAGGTTCGCGATGATGATCTCCAGCCGCAAGACGTCGCCGAGCACCCAGAGCTCACCGCCGATGCGGTCGTCGAAACGCACTCGATGCCGCGGCGTGGCTGTCGTCTCGGCCGTAGCGACATTTCGACGAACCATCTCCCTCAGGTCGACCCGCTGGCGCTTCAGTTGCACCCGGCCATCCTCGAGCCGTGCCGCCTCGACCATCTCGTTGGCGAGGAGGTTGATCTGGGAGGCTTTCGCCCGCAACATCGGCAGCACCGGCCTCAACCGCTGCGGCACCGGCCCCAGGGACTCGTCTTCGATCATCGAGAGGTAACCGCCCAGGGTCGCGGCCGGTCCGCGAAGCTCGTGTGACGCCAGGCGCAGGAATTCCGACTTCGCCTTTTCCAAGCTGGCAAGGTCGTCCGCCTTTTTGCGCAGCCGGTTCGCTTCGAGTTCCTGCCGGTGCCGGGCTTCCAGCTTTTCCTGCGTTCGTTCGGCCAGGACCAGGACATGACTGACGCGACCGACCCTCAGGAGCGGATAGGCATCGATGTTCAGGATCCGGTTGGTTGTCTTTCCCCCCTCCGCGGTGAAGTAGCTCTGCGGTTCGCGACTGACGCGCACGAGGTTGAAGAGCTCGATGACGGCGTCGTGCTCCGCCCGGTTGAAAACCTCACCGACCAGCTGCCCGTCCGCTGGCATTCGGTCGAGCGCCAGCACCCGGGCGAACACCTGGTTGCCGTAACGGAACCTGAACCCGTCGGCGGCCAGTTCGAACAGCGCGACCCCCACCGGCAGCACCTCCAGCACTCGGGGCAGCAACTCGTTCGCCGGGCGTGGCTTCACTCGGCGGGGGACGGGGCGCTGCGGCGGAGCCGTACTGGAGTGGATCATTGTATTCACGACCTGATATCGCTATTCTACGATTCTCGTACAGTCGCGACGTCGGCGCCGATCCAGGGCGAGGCCGATCACGAATACCGGCCGTCCGACGATGTGACACCAATCATATAAGAATTCGCAAAAGAACTCGAGGCGCTGCAATACGGCCGCCAGTACACTGACGTGAATGACCGACGCCTCGGCCCCGCAGCGGCTCGCTCCCACCACTGACGGAGGCCCGGTCGGGGCGGTCATGGTCATCGGCGGCGCCGAGGACAAGCTGGGCGAGCGGGTCATCCTCTCGCGCTTCGTCGAGCTCGCAGGCGGTGATCAGGCGCGGATCGCGGTCATCAGCACTGCCTCCTCCCTCGGCGACGCGGCGACCGAACTCTACCGCCACGTCTTCGCGCGAGCCGGCGCCGCGAAGGTCACCGGACTCCGCCCCGAAACCCGGGAAGAGGCGAACGACCCTAAAACGATCGAGGCACTCAAAGACGTCACCGGCATCTTCATGACCGGCGGAAACCAGCTCCGGCTGTCCTCGGTGATCGGCGGAACCAAGCTCGGCGCCGCCGTTCTCGACGCGCACGGCCGCGGCGTTGTGGTGGCCGGCACATCCGCCGGTGCGAGTGCGGTGGCCACGCACATGATGGCGTTCGGTAGCTCGGGCGCCACTCCCAAATACCGGATGGCAAACGTCTCTGTCGGGCTCGGGCTGCTGGTCAACGTCGTGGTCGACCAGCATTTCGAGCAGCGCACGCGCCTTGGCCGGCTTCTCGCCGTTGTAGCGCAATCCCCCTCACTGATCGGCCTCGGGCTCGACGAGGACACGGCGGCCATCATCGACGCCAACGACGTCCTCGAAGTCATCGGGCGCGGCTCGGTGACGATCGTCGACGGGACCGATGTGATCACCGACGCGTTCCAGACCACGGGCCACAAGCCGATGATGGTGTCGAACGCCCGGCTCCATTCACTCCCCGCGGGTTATCGATTCGACCTGCGCGCACGACGTGTCCTGCCTTTGCTCGTCGCCAAACACGAGCACATCGCACGGCTGGCGCAGGGCCGCGTGAAGAAGATGGTGCGCCGCCTCGAGGATCGAAAGGCGTCCGAGTGAGCCGTTCGCGCACGGAGACGCGAGTCGAGCGCGACGAGGACGCCAAGCACGAGCCTGTCGAGAAGAAACCCCCGCTAAAGCCCGATCTCAAAATCCTCGAAAGCCAGGTGCTGCGCGGCCCCAACCACTGGTCGTACGACCCGGCGATCCGCCTCCTCGTCGACCTGGGTTCCCTCGAGCACTGGCCCTCGAACACGATACCGGCCTTCAACGACGCGCTGATCGATCTGTTGCCCGGTCTCCACGACCACGGCTGCTCGCTCCACCACCGCGGCGGCTTCATCGAACGCCTCCGCGACGGCACCTGGATGGGCCACGTCGCCGAGCATGTCGCGCTCGAGCTCCAGCGCGAAACGGGTGCGACCACGACCCGAGGCAAGACGCGCCGGGCGGGCACGCCCGGCTATTACCACGTGGTCTACGGCTACAACGAGGAGCAAGTCGGAGTGGCCGCCGGCAAGCTCGCCGTCCGGCTCCTCAATCACCTGGTGCAGGCGAATCCGACCTTCGACTTCGTCGCCGAGCTCGAAAGCCTGGTGCTGCTGGCCGACAAGGCGGCCTTCGGCCCCTCGACCCAGGCAATTCTCGACGAGGCGGCCCGCCGGGACATCCCCTACATCCGGCTCAACGACCAGTCGTTTGTCCAGCTCGGGCAGGGCAAGTACCAGCAGCGAATCCGCGCCACCATGACCTCCCGTACCTCGGCGCTGGGCGTCGACATCGCGGGGGACAAAAAGCTGACCACATCCCTACTCGCCTCCGCCGGGCTGCCGGTGCCGAAAAGCGAAACCGTCCGGTCGGCCGATGAGGCCGCGGCGGTCGCCGCCCGGATCGGCTACCCGGTCGTCCTGAAACCACTGGACGGCAACCATGGGCGTGGCGTCAGCCTCGACCTGCGGACCGAGGAAGACGTGCGCCGCAGTTATGAGCGGGCCATCCGCCAGACCCGCAGCGGCGTTGTCGTGGTGGAGAGCTTCATCAAGGGCAATGACTATCGCGTGCTCGTCATCGATGGTCATATGGTCGCGGTCGCGGAACGGGTCCCGGCGCACGTCATCGGCGACGGCGTTCACAGTGTGCGCGAGCTGGTGGATATCACCAACCGCGACCCCCGTCGCGGCATCGGCCACGAAAAGGTCCTGACCCGCATCAAGATCGATGAGGCCGCCGAGGAGCTCGTCAAGCGGCAGGGCTTCGGCTTCGACGAGATCCCGCCCAAGGACGCCGTCGTCAAGCTGGCGGCCACCGCCAATATGTCTACGGGCGGCATCTCGATCGACCGCACCATGGAGGCGGACCACGACAACGTCGAGATCGCGGAAGAGGCGGCGCGTGTGGTCGGCCTCGACGTCGCCGGGATCGATTTCCTCACGCCCGACATCTGCCAGCCGGTGCGCGAGACCGGCGGGGCGATCGTCGAGGTGAACGCCGCCCCGGGCTTTCGCATGCACACCCATCCCACCGAAGGCGAGCCCCAGTATGTCGCGAAGGCTGTCATCGACCTGCTCTTTCCCCAGGGAACCCCGGCGCGCATCCCGATCGTCGCCGTCACCGGCTCGAATGGCAAGACGACGACGGCCAGGATGATCGCCCATATCGTCAGGGGGCTCGGCCACAAGATCGGCCTGACGACCACCGACGGCATCTACATCGACGGCCGGCTCGTCAAGCAGGCCGATGCCAGCGGCCCGCGTTCCGCGCGCATGGTGCTGCAGAATCCCCGCGTCGACTTCGCCGTCTTCGAGGTCGCGCGCGGCGGCATCCTGCGCGAGGGCCTTGGCTACAGCGCCAACGACGTCGCGGTCGTGCTAAATGTCACGGGCGACCACATCGGCATCAAAGAGGTGAACTCGCTTCGGCAGCTTGCCGCGATCAAGCGGGTCATCGTCGAGGCCGTCCCACGCAGCGGCACCGCCGTCCTCAACGCCGACGATGAGCTGGTCGCCGAGATGCGGACCCATTGCAGCGGGTCGGTGATCCTTGTCTCGATGCGCGACGACAACGAGCTGGTGGAGCGCTGGGTGCGCCGCGGTCGCAAGGCGTTTGTCATTGCAAAACAGCCGGGTGGGGGCGAGATGATGGTGTTGCGCGAAGGGCGAAGGACGACACAGATCGCCTGGGTTCATCTGATCCCGGCGACCTTCGAGGGGCGGGCCCGGGCCAACGTCCAGAACGCGATCGCCGCGGCCGCGGCGGCCCACGCCGCCGGCGCCCACCTCCATGACATCCGGCAGGGGCTACGCAGCTTCCATCCGTCGTTCCACGAAGCGCCGGGACGCCTCAATATGTTCGAACTGCACGGCGTAAAGGTGATCGTCGACTATGCCCACAACCCGCACGGCCTCGAGCTCGCCGGCGATTTCGTCGAAAGGCTGACCGCGCCGGGCGTCAATGGACCGGAGCCAGGCCGCCGCATCGCCGTGATTGCCACCCCGGGCGATCGCCGCGACGAGGACATGCGCGAGCTCGGGCGCGTCGCGGCACGCGTCTTCGACATCCTGATCGTGCGCGAGGACGCCAACCCGCGCGGCCGTCAGCGGGGCGAGATCGCCCAGCACGTGATGGAGGGCATCAAAGCCGCGGCCGAGAGCCGCGTGCAGAGCGCCGAGGTCATCATCGACGAGGCGCCGGCGATCGATGCCGCGCTCGGCCGCGCGGCGGCGGGCGACGTCGTGCTGCTCTGCGTCGACAAGCCCGCCGACACCTGGCGCATCCTCGAGGCGCGCCGGGCGCTTCCCGTCTCGCCCGGGACTTA
>VBFX01000011.1 GCA_005889395.1 Chloroflexota bacterium | reverse complement strand
GAACCAGATCTCGGCGCCACCCACCTGCTGGGTGAGCCGGTCGGCGCGGTACACGGGTGTCGGGCGGCCACTGAAGGTCCGTGACAGGTACTCGAACTCGTGCCGAAAGCCGTCGTCCTTGACCGCGGCATCAAAGGCGGCCGCCAGCTCGTGGACGGCGGCCATCAGTGTCTCCGGGATGTACTGGCCGCCGTAGCTCCCGTAGCGGCCCCGCGGATCCGGCGTCGTCTTCATGAGCGATCCACCCGGCGTACCGCCTCGACAAAGGCGCGCAATTTCGCATGATCTTTGCGGCCGGGCTCGGCCTCGACGCCGCTACAGACATCGACCGCCCAGGGATGCAGCTCGCGCACCGCGCCACCGACGTTGTCTGCTGTCAAACCTCCCGACACCACGACCGGATATTTGCGCGCGACCTCCCTGGCCTGCGGCCACGCCCAGGCTCGACCGGTACCGCCCACGGAGTCCGGTATCCAGGTGTCAAACAGTGGATGGTCGCCGTCTTCGAGCGGGATGGTGGTCAGGTCTTCCCCGTCCTGCACGCGGAAGGCCGGAAGGAGCAGGAAGCCGAGCGCGCGATCCTGCTCGGTCAGCGGCCGGTAGACCTGGATCGCCGTGAGGCCACAGTCCCGCGCGACCTCGCCGATCTGCGCCGTGGGCTCATCGATGAACACACCGACCCGTTCCACGCCCGCCGGCACCCGGGCGATCACGTCTTTGATCTGGTCGACGCGAACCTGGCGCTTGCTGCGCGTGAAGATGAACCCGAGCAGGTCGGCGCCCAGTTCGACGGCCAGTTCGACATCGTCGGCCCGGGTGTTCCCGCAGATCTTGATCTTTGTCACGATCCACTCAGCTCTCGGACTTTGGCGTCGAGATCCGCCGCCCGAAGCAACGACTCGCCGACCAGCATCGCATCGACCCCGAGGCGACGGAGTTCCTCCACGTCGGCGCGGCTCTCGATGCCGCTCTCGCTGATCACCACCGGGCCGGCCGGGATGCGCGATCGCAACCGTGCCGTGGTCTGCTTGTCGGTCCTCATCGCGCTGAGATCACGATTATTGATGCCGATGATGCCGGCCTCGCATCGGAGTGCGCGCTCCAGCTCTTCCTGCGAGTGAACCTCGATCACCGCGTGCATCGACAAGCGCGTCGCCAGCGCCTGCAGGGCGCGCAGCGCGCCGTCGTCCAGCACGCCGACGATCAGCAACACGGCATCGGCGCCGACCGCGCGCGCCGCCAGCAGCTGGATGGGGTCGATGATGAAATCCTTGCAGAGGACCGGCACCTCGACGGCCGAGCGGACTGCCTGCAGGTGGTCGAGGCTGCCACCGAAGAATTCGGGCTCCACCAGCACCGAGATGGCGGCGGCGCCGTTCCCCGCGTAGCGCCGCGCTAGCCGCACGGGATCGTAGGGGTGCTGCAGCACGCCCCCCGAGGGCGAGCGCGCCTTGCACTCGGCGATCAGCGCTACCGCATCGGTCCGGCGCAATGCCTGCCGAAAATCCCGCGGTGCCGGCGCCGCCGCGATGGATTGCGGCAGGCCGGCCTCGACACCACTGGCCTTGAGCTCCTCGATCGCCGCACGCCGGGATTGCAGGATGCGGTCGAGGATGGGGGCGGCTTTCGTGGCCATCAGCCGGAGTCCACCGTCCCGACTAGGCGCGGGCTGCGGTCTTTTCCAGGACTCCTTTCATCCGCGTGACGCCCTCCTCGATCTGGTCGATCGAGTTCGCGTAGGAGAGACGCAGATAGCCCTTGCCGAGGCTCCGAGCGGCTTGTGGCAGCTGACCCCCGGCAAGGCATTGAGACGATCGACCACGAGGTCGCGGCGTCGCTTGAACTCGCCGACCATGGCCTGCACCGCGGCATCCGATCGCGCGGAGAGCGCCTCGATCGCCGCCATCTGGGTAAAGGCTGCGGCGCACGAGCTGCTGTTGATCATCAAGGTCTCGAACTTCTGCGCCAGCGGCAGGGGCGCGACCGCGAAACCGAGGCGCCAGCCGCACATCGCATACGCCTTGCTCAATCCGTCCGAGTAGATGGTCCGCTCGAGCATCCCGGGCACGGTCATGATCGAGGCGTGCTGGCCGTCGTAGGTGATCTGGCCGTACACCTCGTCGGTCAGCACGTAGAAGTCATGCCGCATGGCGAGCTCCGCGATCTGCTCGAGATCGCGGGTCGACAGCACGCCGCCCGTCGGGTTCTGCGGTGAATTGATGACCAGCAACCTGGTCCGGGGCGTGATCTTCGATTTGAGCTCCTCGATATCGAGCCGGAAGTCGTTGCGCTCTCGTAACGGGATGCCGACCGGCTTTCCACCGGCAAGCGTCGCGGCGGATGCGTAGATGGCGTAGCCCGGATCCGGCACGATCACCTCATCGCCCTGGTCGACCAGCGCCAGCATCGTGAACAGCAGGACGTTCTTCGAGCCGGGCACCATCACGACCTGCTCCGGCTTGACCTCGACCTCATACCAACGGCGGATCCAGTCGGCAACCGCCTGGCGGGCGGGCATCAGGCCACCGGCCGGTGTGTAATGTGTGAAGCCGTCGCGCAAGGCACGCTCCGCCGCCTCGACGATATTCGGCGGTGTCGGGAAGTCGGGCTCGCCGATTTCCAGGTGGACGACGTTGCGCCCCTGCGCCTCGAGCTTGCGCGCCTTGGCCAGCACCTCGAACGCGGTCTCCGTGCCGATCTCCGACATGCGGCGGGCGAACTTCATCTCGCTCATCCTCTCACGCCGAATGGACCGAGATCGCCTTTGAAGGGCAGCCAGCTGACCCGCACATCCTGCACTCGCGCCATGCGCGGTCCGGTGCGGAGCACATCGAGAAATCGCTCGAGAGAGGACGCATCGCCCTCGGCCTCCACCTCCACCGCGCCATCGTAGCGGTTGCGAACGTACCCGTCGAGACCGAGCCGGCGAGCCTGGGATTGAGCAAAGTAGCGGAAGCCAACGCCCTGGACGTCGCCGAAGATCTCCGCCTTGAGGCGGCGCCGCTCTGGATTATTGGGCAATCAGGCGCGGGCCGGGGGGCCGGTCGTGACCACGACAGAGACGCGCTTGGGTGCATCCGGGATCGCTTCCAGCGTGCGGCGGACCACCGGCAGGTAGGCCTGAACGAGCTGGCGGGCTGACTGCTCGGTGGGGGCGCCGATGACCAGCCGCTGATCGTCGCAATGGCAGCAGATGGCGGTGCCTTCCCAGACGTAGTAGGCGGATTCCGGCAGGTTCAGGCTCAAGAGGAGCTGAAGCTCCCGCCAGACTGCCGTCCCCTGCATTGCCCTTAATCCTACTCCCGCGACCCCCCCTAAGCTAGGGTCAAATGTCCCTGACGCAGGAGGTCAAACGGCGGGCCACCGAGCTCGGCTTCTGCGCCGTGGGCGTGACCGGCGCGGAGCGATTTTCCGAGGCCGAAACCGCCGCGGTGAACCGGACGCGGCAGGGCCTGATGGACGGGCTCTCCTGGTGGAGCGAGGCTCGGGCGCATGCCAGTGCCGACCCTCGCCGGGCCACACCGGACGCCCGCAGCGTCATCGCCCTCGCCTTCCCCCACCCAGTCGTGAATCCTCCCTCCCCCTCCGACGGCCCTCGCGGACGCATCGCCGCCTACGCGCTTGGCCGCGATTACCACGACGTCCTGCTCGAGCGGATGCAGCCGCTGGTCGCAATGCTGCGCGAGCGCGGTCACGTGGCCAAGACCTACGTCGACCACGGCTGGATGCTCGATCGCGCCGCGGCGGCTCGCGCCGGGCTGGGCTGGCTGGGAAAGAACACCAACCTGCTCATCCCCGGGGTCGGTTCCTCCGTCCTGCTGGCCGAGATCATCACGTCGGCGGAGCTCGAGACCGACGCGCCGGTAAAGAAGACCTGCGGCAGCTGCGATGCCTGCATGCGGGTCTGCCCCACCGGCGCCCTGGTCGAGCCCGGGGTGCTGGACAACCGGCGCTGCATCTCTTTCTGGACCATCGAGCACCGCGGCGTCATCCCGCTCGACATTCGGCCGCTGATCGGCGACTGGATCTTCGGCTGCGACCTGTGCCAGGAGATCTGCCCGGTCAACGCCAGGCCCGCCACACCGGACACGCAGGCGCTGGAAGCGTTCGGTCCGATGATCGAGGCGCGACCCCGTTTGGAAGAGTTGCTCGCCCTCGACGACGACGGCTTCCGCGCCCGCTTTCGCAACAGCGCGGTCTGGAGGACGCGACGGTCGGGTCTGCTGCGCAATGTTTGTATCGCGCTCGGCAACATCGCGGATCGCGGCTCGGTGCCCGCGCTGGCTGTCGCCCTCGATGATGGCGAGCCCCTGGTACGGGGCCATGCGGCGTGGGCGCTGGGCCGGCTCGGCGGCGCCGCCGCGCGCGCTCAGCTGGAGCAGGCGCTCAGGCGCGAGACCGACGCCTGGGTGCGGGACGAGTGCGCGCAGGCGCTGCAGGCGTGCGGCCCGCTCGTCGTCCCGTCAGTGGTTTGACGGCCGTCCCCTCCTCGGCTCGGGCCAGCATGAAGAGCAGGTCCGAGAGCCGATTCGCGTAGCGCAGCACTTCCGGATTGCGCAGCTGAGCGCCCTGCTGGAGGCCGACGATGCGGCGCTCCGCGCGGCGCAGCACGGCGCGCGCCACGTCCAGCGCGGCGGCCGGCGGGGTCCCACCCGGGATGACGAAGGCATCCGGCAGTGGAAAGCGACGCTCGAGGTCGATGATCTCGCTCTCGACGCGGGTTGTGAAGTCCGGCGTGACGGTCATGAAATGCTGCTCCAGCTTGTCGTACTCGGCCGCATCGGTTGCCAGCTCGGCGCCCACGGTGAAGAGCTCGCTCTGGATGCGCAGGATGATCGCGTGGCGGCCGCGGTCCGTAACCAGGGAGCGGGCCGCGCCCAGCGTCGAGATCGCCTCATCGATGGCGCCGTACGCCTCCGTGCGAGGATCCGTCTTTTTGACGCGCCCGCCGTAGAGGAGCCCCGTCTCTCCCCCATCGCCCGTCTTGGTGACGATGCTCTTTCGCGCGATGGTGATGTCCTAGGCAGCGCCCCGCGCGAGCACTTCTTGCGTCCACTGCTGCAACACCTTGCGATGGCTGGCGAACGCCAGCGGCGGCAGTTTGTCCGGGCCGAACCACCCGACCTGCTGCACCTCATCACCGGCCGCGGGATGGCCGGCGATCAGCCGGGCGCGGTACGGAAGGAGCACGATGCCCTCGTCGTCCATGAGGATGTGTTGCACCGGCAGCAGATCCAGCGGCTCGACCCGCACCTGGACCTCCTCCATGCATTCCCGGATCAGCGCGTCCTGCGGGTGCTCGTCCCAATCGACATACCCGCCGGGCATCCCCCACAGGCCGCGGCCCGGTTCGATGTCGCGAAGCACGAGGAGGACACGCCCGCCGTCCTCGATCAGCGCCGACACCACCACCTTGGGGTTGCGGAAGAAGGTCCGATCGCATTGCGGGCAGACACTCAGCTGCTGCTTCGCCACCAGCCGAGTCTCCGTCCTGGACCCGCAACTGGAGCAGAACGCGTTCACCGGTTGCGGCTCAGCCGCCATCCAGCCGGGAGCACCACCGCGGCCGCGGCCAGCTTGATCGCGTCACCGATCAGGAACGGGAAGAGCCCGAAGTCGAGCACCTTCGTCGGCGGAACGAAGTGGGCTAGCCAGAGCAGCCCGAAAAAGTAGATGGCGACCTCTCCGGCGACCATGGCGACGACAGTCCGCGGAATGTCTTTCGTCCAGCCCAGATCGGCGAGCCAGCCAACGATGAACGCCGCCGCCACAAAGCCGGCCAGGTATCCGTAGCTGGCGGCGCCCGGCGCCGCGGCAAACACCGGAAGGCCAACGGCACCTTCGGTGATGTAGAGGAGCATCGATGCCGTTCCGAGCCGTGCACCAAGCGCCGCACCGCAGAGTAGGACCGCGAAGGTCTGTCCGGTGATGGGGACGGGCGTGAACGGCAAGGGGATCGCGATATGGGCCATGAGTCCCGTGAAGAGACTGAACGCGATGACCAGACCGGCATCGCTGAGCAGTGATCGCTCGGGGACCCAGTGACGCGCCAGTGTGTCCGAGGGCGCCGTCCGCACGGAGAAATCCTAACGCCTCAGATCCATCGGCGGGCGATGGAATGCAGGCGGCTAGGAAGGGCTTCCCGCCGGGACCTTCTCGATCTCGGGGCGGGGCGTGAGTAGCGCGAGATCCGCGTCGGACAGCGGGGTGGACTCGAGCGTCCGCCCAGACTTCGCCGCCGCAACGATTTCGTCTTTGTGCAAGCGAATCCGGCGCGCGCCGAGGGGACACTTCAGGTACTCAGCGTACGGCTCGTCGCAGTAGCCCATGCGCTGGTCACCGCACTTGGGCTGCACCGGCTTCGCCAGTTCGGGAAATTGCGCCTTCAGGGCGTTGCGTGCCTTGGCCCACATGTGGCGGATCTCCCACTGCGCGCGCCAGCAGAGGCGCAGGTCGGCGACGTGCAGGAACTCCTCGTAGTTCACGGTGAAGGTGAGGTTCGTGGAAGCCGCGTTGGGCAAGAGAAAGCGGGCGTCCTCGGCCGGAACGCCCGCCTTGAGCGCCTGGTCATAGAGCTCGCCGACGCGGCGCATGAACGCCACGTACTCTTCACGCAGGCCGGCCTTCTCCCACGTCTCCGGCACGACATACGGAAAGTCCGCCTCCTTGAAGGCGTAGTAGCGCTGCGATTGCTGGTCGAAGGTGATGCCGTTGTTGTGCCGGACCAGCTGGTGGCTGGCGGCGCGCGACAGCCCGCTGACGGCGAAGGTGAAATAGACCTGGGTGCGGGGCGAGGAGTGTCCGCTCTTCAGCTTGTCGAAGATGAAGGTCTTCATCTTCTCCTCGGAGATCTTCCCGGACTCGATGTCGGCCCAGAGCTGCTGGGGGGTGAATTTCGAGTAGCAGGTGCGGAAGGCGACGTACATGACCCGGATCGGATCAGGCGTATGGGTGAGCAGCTGGACGTCGACGGCGGTATCCATCCGGGAGCCAGATCATGCTAAGACCCCAACATATTGGTGTCAAGGCCATGGTTCTCCACAATCTGTGGATATCCTGGGGAGAAAAGTATCATGACCGAGATGCCAGTCACCGAGGCGGATTTCAACCTCCAGGGCCGGGTTGATAACTACCGCGACATCCTCTTCGAGCTCCTCGTCGCCCTTGATGCCCAGGTCCAGAGCCTGCTGGCCCAGGTCAACCAGGAGAAGCTCGGCGGACGGGGCCGGGTGAGCTATGAGCCGCGTCCACCGCGATGGACGCTCGCCTGGAAAGGCAACAAGAGCCACCGAATCTTTGAGGTCAACCTGATGGCGTTCGCCCACGGTGGCGCGTGGGTGCTTCACGGACGCATGGGTCTCGACCGTCCATTCCGCAACCTGAAGAGCGTCCGCGAGCGCGACGAGGCAGCGCTTCGGCAGGAAATCGTCGACCAGGTCGCGATCGATGAGACGGTTCTCTAACCGGCGGTAGCGACCGGGCGTGATTGGAATCGTTGCAGCATGAACGCGCCCGCGTAGAGCAGCGCGATCACGATCAGTAATGCCCGATAGCCCGTAACCAGCGAGGCGTACTCGAGCACGCCGCCCAGCATCGCCCCCAGCAGGTTGGTCGCGAAGGCGAGGTTCGATGCGGCGACGTCGCGGAAGCGGCTCGCGAACAGCAGGTTGGCGAGGAAGACGGGGGCGAAGGCGACCACGATGGCGACGATAAAACGCGGAACAACCGTCAGGCCGAGAAGCAGGTCCGGTGGCACGAGCCAGGCAACGGTAAGCGCCGCCAGCAGGGCGGCATAAAGACGCCACGGCGGCCCCAGCTCGATCCGCCGCGCGACCTCGATGGCAAGGTAGACGGCGACCAGGATGCCGACGAAGACGAGCGAGTTTACGAACCAGGTCGTCCCGAACAGCAACGCGAACTGGACGACATTCTTGGTCTCGAGCAGCAGAAAGGCGGCGCCCATGAGGAAGAGGTCGAGGTAGCGGCCCATCGGGCGCAGCGCGCCGGCACCCAATCGGATCAGCAGCAGCGCCGCCCCGAGGATGAGGGCGAGCGTCAGCAGGTAGAACGCGGGAATCGTCCGCTGCTGCAGGTAGAGAAAGGGGTAGTCGTCGGTGGCCGGGGCCGGCGTCGCCGCCGCGGGCCGCCACAGTGTCGGGCACTGGAGCGCGGCCTGATTCGGGCTCACCATCAGCAAGGCGAGCCGGCCCTCCTGTCCGGTCGAATCGAGACACGGCGGATGGCCGTACACCTGCTGCAGCGTACCGGCGAGGCGATCGACGAGCCACTGCTCGCGGTAATAGTTGTACTCGCCGAAGGCCCCATCGGGCGTGAGATGCGCCCGCGCCGCCTGCATGGCTTCCGCCGTGAAGAGATAGCTCTCGAGGCGCAGCGACGATTGACCGGCGACCAGCGTCAGCGAATCGGGTAAAGCGAAGAGGATGAGATCGTAGCGGCGTGTCGTCTGCTCGAGGAAGGCCCGACCGTCGTTGACATACGAGGTCACGCGTGCGTCCTGGAACGCGCGGTCCGGATTGCGCTGGACCCCGATGTCGTGGATCCGCGGATCAATTTCGACCGCATCGACGTGCCGGGCCCCGAGCCGAAGCGCGATCGCCACATCATCACCGGTGCCGGCGCCGACGATGAGCACGCTGGCCGGCAGCGGCTTCCGGTGCTGGTAGGGAAGGCCGTAGATAGGAACCTGGTCGAGCCGTCGCTGTGCCAGGTCGATCGTTTGGTGCGGGATCCCGTTGACGAGAAGCGTGACGGCGCCCGACGGGTGTGGATTCAGCCGGATCTTGTAGTACGGCGACCAGCTGTCGGTCGGAACGGCCGATTCGAGGCCGAGCAAAGTCAGCATGGCCGCCAGCGCCGGCGCCTGCCAGAGCGCGCGTCGCCGGTCGATCAGGAGGAATAACGCCGCCGCGACGACCACGCCCCAGACGAAGGGAGGCGCCTCGAGGAAGGCGAGCGCCGAGAACGTGATGATGCCGGCCAGGCTGCCAAGAATGTCCAGCCGATAGGCCTCCAGCGGCGAGAACCGGCGAAAGGTCCGCGCTACGCCCTCCCCCACCAGTGCCATGACCGCAGCAACGCCGAGAAACAGCAGCGGCAGCGTCACGAACGGCGGCAGCCCGCTCCGTGTGCCCAACGCACCGAAGAAAATCAGTTCGGTACCGGATCGATCGATTTCGACGGGAAACACACGAACGAAGGCCACCAGCGCGGTCAGGGCGATCGGTGCGAACGGAAAGAGGTCATGAGCGGCGTTGGCTCGGAGGAATCCGAGACCGATGCCGAGGAAGCTGGCGAGCAAGACGAAGTTCGAGAAATACGACAGGTACAGGACGTTCGAGCCGATCCACCGGATCAAGGGACCAGCCGGACGCGCTGCGACTCCCTCCACGAGTCCGGTACGGAACGCCACCCGGAGCGACTCAACCCTTGTCGATGCTGCGAAGGCACTTCATAAGCCTGTCACACAAAGCTGGCACCGTGGTCGGCGCCGCGACCTCGCGGACACTCAGCACAGGAGGGAGTCATTGAAACTCCTTGGTCTCGCCCGCATCGCATCCATCCCCGTCGCCATCGGCTCTCTGTTCGCGCTTGCCCAGCCGGTTTCGGCCAGCACCTCGGTCGATAACTCGGGCTTCTACGACCACCAGATCATCGAGTACCAGGCCACCCCGGAAGTCACATCGTCGCCGCACGCGGCCCAGCTGATCAGTCACGGCAACGTCGTGTACCACATCGTCGGTGCTAACGGAACCACGCCCGCCGTCCAGTGTGCCCGCTTGTTTGCCGCCCTCCCGAACGATGCCAGCAGTTGCAACGTGCTCAATTTCATCCCGACTGAGGTTGGCTATGCCGGTGGTGCGTGGAATCTACAGATCTTTCATTGGAATCCCGGTATCAATCCGGTCGAGCTCAGTAAAGACGACGATATCCTCGCCGCCGTCGCCGCCGGGAAGGGAACACTCGAGGTCACCGCGACGCTCGTTCGCTGCCCGGTAATCAACTTCGCCGCGCTGCGCTAAACCTCTCGCGAGGCGAGGGAGGTCAAGGACGTCCGAGGACCTCCCTCCGCCGCGCGTGGGCCGTCACTCAATTGGTCCAGAGGACGGCGCGCGTCAGGCCCGCATCACCATCCTTGATCCGCAGCGGGAGGGCCGCCATCTGCCAGCGGCCAGGGCGTACGTTGAAGAGGTCGAGTCCTTCAAGAATGGGGATACCCGCGCCCAGCAGTCGCGTGTGCGTGGGTGCGTCCGCGACGCCATAACCTTCGATCGACAGGTAATCGATGCCGACCAGCTGCGCGCCGCGTTCGACCAGCCAGTCCGCGCCGTCCGGAGCCAGGTACACGAAGTCCGTCTGGAATGCGCGCGCGGGGTGCCACCAGCGGGAGTTGCTGGTGCGCAAGAGGACCCGCCGGCTGGCGCGCGGGATGCGTGCCGTTGCCAGGTCGCCGGCGCCGATGCCGCCCTTGACGCGCCGAAGATCCGCGACCCAGGCCGGGCCGATGAAGCGCTCGGCATCGACTCGGTCGATCCCCTTTCCGCCCTTGATGAAGTGACTGGGCGCGTCGACGTGCGTCCCGGTGTGCGATCCCAGCCGGAGCTCGCTGACGTGGACGCCATCTTTCTCGAGCGTCATCACCGGGCGGATCCGCACCGCCGGATTGCCGCGATAGACCGTCATCGCGTCGCGGATCGGGATGGTGACGTCGATGAGCTTCACGGGGTCTCAGGATAGAGCGCGCGCGTGGCGGAGGATTTCGGCGACGCTCCAGGCCTGGGAAATGCAGCCGACCGGCCGGTAGGGCGGCTCCGGCTCGAAGATTTCGCTGATCGTACCCAGCCCGGCATCGTGGAGATGCCCGAGAAACGGCTCGAGCAGCCGGCGGACCACCGCTCGATCGCCATCGATGCGAAGGCGAGCATCGAGATACGGTCCCATCAGCCAGGGCCACGCCATCCCCATGTGATAGGCGGCGTCGCGCGCGCGCTGATCGCCGTGGTACGAGGGCTGATAGCGGGGGTCGTCCGGACTCAGCGTCCGCAGGCCGTATGGCGTCAGGAGCTTGGCTGTGACCCGGTCGAGCACCGAGCGCGCGCGCTCGCCCTCGATCAAGGGATAGACGAGGGCGAGCGCGATCACCTGGTTGGGCCGCAAGCTGGGATCGTCGCCATCGGCCGAATCGACCACGTCATAGCAGTAGTCGCCCTCGCCATACCAGAACCGCGCCCGCGCCGATTCGTGCGCCTGCGCCGCTATCTGCCGGTAGCGGCCCGCCGGCCGCATGGCCCGCTCGCACCAGTCACCCGTCAGCCGCAGCGCGTTGTACCAGAGGGCGTTGACCTCGATCGGCTTGCCGCGTCGGGGCGTGACCACCCAGTCCCCCACACGCGCATCCATCCAGGTGAGCGCGTAGCCCGCCTCGCCGCCGGCAAGCAATCCATCCCGATGGTCCATGCCGATGTTGTGCCGGGTTCCGCCGACGTGCCAGTCGATGATCCCTTCGAGCGCCTCGAGCCGGTCGGCGACGAACCGCCAATCGCCGCTGGTTCGCAGGTACGCGGCCACCGCCTGGAACAGCCACAGGGTCGCATCCATCGTGTTGTACTCAGGCTGCTCGCCACCATCCGGAAATCGGTTCGGGATGAGACCGTGATCCAGATATTTGATATGGGTCTCGAGCACCGCGCGTGCCTCCCAGAGTGAGCCGGGGCGCATCGCAAGCGATGGCAGGCTGATCATCGTGTCGCGGCCCCAATCGGCAAACCAGTGATAACCGGCGATCACGGTCCGCTGCCGGGTGCCCCGGGCGACCCGGAACTGTTCGCCCGCGAGCACCAGTTGCCCCGCCAGCGGATGCTCGCTCGAGGGATCCGCCAGGGCGTCCTGCCGCTGCTGGGCTGCGTGCCACGACGTCGCGACGTCCCATCCCCGGGGGACGGGATCCGTGCCGGCGAGGACGACCACGTCCGTCTCTCCGTCGAGCGCCACCTCGACCGTCCCGGGCGTGAACAGGTCCTCTTCGTCGTCGAGACCGCGATCGCGCTCGGCTCGATGCAAGACACGCCAGTACCAATCGGGACCGCTGCGAACGACCGGCGACGGCCGCACGTCGAAGTGACTGCGAACCCCGGCGGCGTCGATGATCCAGCCGTCGCTGCTCTCCACCATGTCAAAGCCGCCCTGGCCATGTCGCTGCTCGTGGTAGTCGCGGTGCGCATAGAGTGGCCGGAGCTGTAACGAAAGCGGTGGGCCCGCCAGCAGCCGATAGGTCAGCACCGTCCGCGAGACGCCATGTTCCATCCATATCCGTTTTTCGATGATGCGGCCGTGAACCGCCCAGCGAAAGGTGGGCAGCATGCCGTCGAGATCGACGCCCTCCAGCAAGCGGAACCCATCCGGGTAGACGGTCCCGTCCCAGTACTCCTGGGCCGAGAGCGGTTGCCGCTCGCCGTCGGGCGCGATGACCCACTCCTCGAGCGCCGCCAGCAGCACCATCCGCTGGACAGGCGGGTTCAACGACGCAACCAGTAAGCCGTGGTAGCGGCGAGTGTTCACCCCGGCCACCGTTCCCGACGCGTAACCACCGAGGCCGTTTGTCACCACCCACTCGCGACCCATGGCCGCCGCGACGTTTCGACAGATCCGCGGATCGAGGTGGAGCGCCATCGTGCGACTACTCGGCGGCGATCGTCAGGAGGGTCTTGATGTCTTCGGGCCGGCGGTCGAGCGCGGCCGTGAAATCGTCGAAGGGCACCCGGCGAGTGATCAACCGCTGGAAGATGCCGGGCCATCGTAGCTGGCCCTGCTGGAAATGCTCCAGTCCCATTTCGAAGTAACGGCGGTTGGCGTTCACCGATCCAAACGCCACCCGGTTGCCGAGAACCATCTGCAGGTTGATAACGTCCGCCGGGATCTCGATACTGCGATTGCCGGCCGACACCCCGGTGAGGCAGAGGACACCGTTGGTCCCGACCTGCGGCATTGCCTCGAACGCCACCGTGCTGTTGCCGGTCGCTTCGAGGATGAAGTCGATCTGACCGAGCTCCTCCCTGATTCCCAGCACCGGATGGTCGTCGACACTCTCATACGTGGCGCCCAGGCTCTCGACGATGCGGCGCTGAAGGCTGTCCGGTGGCGACTTGGCATAGACGTGCACCTCGAGCCCGCGTAGCCGCAGCAGGATCGTGCCCAGGATCCCAATTTGTCCCGCGCCGAGCACGACGGCCCGCGTCGGCTCCCACAGCATCCGCTCCTGGATCTTCCAGGCCTGGAAGGTGGCCTTCTCCACGATGCTCAAGGGCTCGAGCAAGACGGCGAACGGTCGCAGCGCCGGCGGGATCTTGACCATGAAGGCCGGGGTTTCGGCGTAGTACTCGCCCATGTAGCCGTGCGCGCCCTTGATCCCGCGCTCCGTGTATCGGCCGAAGAGGCACATGTCGCTCTCGCCGGCCTGGCAATTGGGGCAGTCGTCGGGACGGCGGACCGTCGAGACGACGAGGTCGCCAGCGGTGAATCCCGGTACCCCCTCCCCCACCGCCTCGACCACGCTCAGCGCCTCGTGACCGATGACCAGGAAGTCGGACCCCGGCGGCGCCTCGCCGTAGAGGCCGCTGTTGATCTCCGTGTCGGTACCATCGATGCCGACCTCGAGGACGCGCATCAACGCCGTATTCCCGGTCGCCGTCGGAATCGGGAGCTCGACCTGCCGGGCGCTGCTGGCCCGCATGGGCGTCACCGCAACGGCGCGCATGGTGGCGGTCACCGCCTTTGCCATCGCCTCAATAGTAGGAAGCCCGCTTATCGGGTCGCCAGCAGCGCAAGGCGCGGCACCGGCGGAAGGAGAAAGAATCCAGGCTCGAACCGGACGACCCGATGGAACCCTGTCGATCGGAGCACCCGTGAAAACTCTGCACTCGTGCGCAGCTGGAACGGCGGAGGCAAGCCACTGAGTCGCGCACTCCAGAACAGGAGCGCAGACCGCGGACTCTTGTCGAACTCCCAGAGGAGAAATCGTCCGCCGGGCCGGAGCACGCGGGCGACCTCGCGGAAACACGAAAGCAGCGCCTCATCATCCAGATGCTTCAGGACATGCGACGTGAGAACGACATCCAACGCGCCATCCTCGAACGGCAGGCGCGTGGCCGGGGCCACCTGGAGGCCGATGCGGTCCTGCAGGCCGGCCCGCGCGATCTCTCGGTGGCCGATCCGGATCAGATCGGGCGAGACGTCGACGCCGGCCGCTGGGCGGACGAAGTCGATCTGTTCGGCGAGCGCGATCAGGATGTTTCCGATCCCGCAGCCGAGGTCGAGCACGCGATCCTCGCGCGTGACGGCGGCCGCGCCCAGGATGCGCCGGTAGGGGGTATTGATCACCCAGAGTCCGCGTCTGGAAAAGACGTAGCGCATGCCGATGCCTCGCAGGCCGCGGGTGAACCACGCGCCATAGCGGTTGCCAACGGCGGTCTCGTCGATGCGGCCAGTGTTACCGCCCACTTGCCTGCGCCACCAGCGGCACCGCGGCCAGCGCGGCCGCCACAATCACCATCCATTTGCCCAACAATGACGAACGTCGACCAGCTCGAGAACTGAGACCGACCACCACGCCACTCGCCACGACGCCGACAAGAGAAAGCGCGGCCGTCGACGATTGGCCGCGACCGATCACGAGGACAGTCGAGACCAACGAGCCGAGCAGCAGGAGGCCGGCGGCAGCCAGTTCCCCTCTCGGCGTTCCGAGCGCGACCGCCAGCGTCCTCAGCCCCGCCGCCCGATCGGCGTCGCGATCGGGGATGGCGTCGGCC
>VBFX01000010.1 GCA_005889395.1 Chloroflexota bacterium | reverse complement strand
GCGTAGGCCGGCACCAGCAGGAGGTAGACCGGCGAGAAGTGATCGGCCAGGTACGAATGTGGCTGGCCCTGGGCGAGGCTCATGGTCGACTCGAGCACGCGGCCATGAATGGTGTTCCAGAACACCTGGTCGAAGATCCCCAGGTCGGGTCCGAAGGAGTGGTAGGTCACGTGACGGAGGACCGAGAGGACGCTGTAGAGCAGGAAGTAGGTCGATGCCAGGCCCGCGACGAGGAAGGGCTCGAGGCGGATCAGCCGGCGCTGAATGTCATCCATGGCGGGCGCGACATATAATGCGCTAGCTCGGTGGTCATGAAGGGGTTTGGGGCGGGACTGGTGGTCCTGGTAACGGCGATGCTGGCCGGATGCGGCGGCGATACGACGACCACCTTCGTCCTGGAGAGCGGCTCGCCATCCGCCACTACCTCGACAAAGGCCGGCGCCTCGCCATCGGGTCCCGTCAGCGCCACGCCCGCGAGCTCGTCACTTCCGGCAACGGCCGCGACCGCCATTCCCGGCAACGTGAAGATCATCATCGACAGCCCGGATGCCAGCACGGCGATCAGCTCGCCGATCGAGGTGTCGGGCACCGCGAGCGTCGACAAAGGAACGGTCGTCGCCGTCGTCCTGGATTCCGCGGGAAACGAGCTGGGCCGCGCGACGACGACCGCGTCCGCCGTCAAGCCCGACTATGGCCACTTCGACGTGAGCGTCACCTTCACGGGCGGCGTCTCCGGGCAGAAGGGGCAGGTCAAGGTGTTCGGCGTCAGCCCGCGCGATGGAACGACGCCAACCTCGTATTACTTCATTCAGATCAGGTTCGCTTAGCGCGATCGCAGCCCGGCCGCCACGGGCAGCGGCCTGGCGGCTGGAACCCCGGTCGACTTTCGAACGCCAAAGATCATTTCGGAGCCGCCGACGTAGTCGACGCGGTCGATGGTGAAGCCGCGGGCTTTAAGGTAGGCCGCCAGGTTGGCGCGGCTGTAGTGGGTGATGTGCTCATCGGCATAGCCGCCCGGCGCCAGCCGGCCGTAGAGCCACTCGAGCGCGCGCCAGCGCCAGCGGTCGTAGTCGGGCGTGCCGAGGATCAACCGCCCACCCGGCTCGAGCACGCGCTCGAGCTCGCTGAAGACGCGCTCGTCCGCGGGGACGTGTTCGATCACTTCCGAGCAGATCACGCAGTCGAAGGCGCAGTCCTTGAAGGGCAGCTCGAAGATCGAGCCATGGACCAATGGGTTGCCGTAGCGCCGCGCATAGCGGAGCTTGGCGAGGACGATGTCGAGCCCCACCATCCGCGTTGAGCCGACGATGCGACTCGACCCGCAGCCGACATCGAGGACCCGATGCGCGCCGGCGGCCATCGTCGTGATGACCTGGTAGCGCCGACGCTGCCAGTAGCGCTGCAGTGGCACGACGCTGACATAGGCGCGGGCGTCGTAGTCGGAAGAGGCGATCGAGTTGCGCAGTTTCCACATGGTGAGGAAGGTCTGCAGGTGCGAGACGGCAAAGCGCGCCAGCCAGGCCCGGCTGGTGCCACGCGCGCGGTACTGGAGCGGCACCTCGCGGATCTCGTACCCGGCGGCGACCATCCGGATCAGGACCTCCTGGAGGATGTCAAAACCCGTGGCGTGGAGGGCGACGGCCTCGAGCGCCTCGCGCCGGTACAGGCGGTAGCCACTGGACAGATCCGAGTAGGGGAGGGAGAGGCCCCGGCGCAGGATGAAACTCAGCGTCCGGCTGAGCGCCGTGCGCGCCCGAGGCATCTCGACGCGGCCACCGGGGACGTACCGCGAGGCGATCACCACCGCGACGCCCTGGCGGGCCGCCCAGATCGCCCGCAGAACGCTCGGGTCGTGGGAGCCATCCGCATCGAGGGTCAGGATGTACTCGCCGAGCGCCTGATCGAATCCGGTCCTCAGCGCGGTGCCATAGCCCGGCCCCGAGGGCTGCAGGATCTCGTAGCTGATCTCGAGCGAGCGCAGCTCGCGGTGCAGGGCGGGGAGCAGGTCGTCGAGGTCGCCCTGGTTGACGGCCGGGATCAGCACGGTGAGTCCGTAGCGCGATGGGCGACCGCCGGCCGCTGCCGGAACGAAGGACGGAATGCCGTCCAGAATCGGGTAAACCGTGGCGCAGCCGTCGCAGGTGAGGGTGGTCTCGCCGTCCGCTCGGAGATCGCCCCGGCAGCCCGGGCAAGCCAGCCCAGGGACGGCGTGCATTGCGTCATGCTACCGTCCCCATCCTGCCCTCTCCCGCAGGCGGGGGAGGGAGATCCTCGTTGCATTGGATGATGGCCGGCGTGCCCTCTTCGATCTCGATCGTGATCCCCACCCTCAACGCGGGCCGGGCCTTCGGGACGGTCCTGCACCGGATCATGGGCCAGGGATGCACGCCGCTCGAGATCGTGTGCGCGGATTCGGGCTCGACGGACGGCACCCGGCACATCGTCAGCCAGTTCCCCATTGCCCGCTTCGCCGAGATTGCCGAGCCCCTCGGCCCGCGCAGCTGGAACCGGGCAATGGAACAGGTTCGCGGCGAGGTCGTCGTGTTTCTCGCCCAGGATGCGGTTCCCGGAAATGGCGACTGGTTGAGCCGGTTGACCGTGCCGTTCGATGACCCGTCAGTGGGCGGCGTCTACGGCCGACAGCAGGTGTCGATCGTCGGCGATCCCCTGGCGGGATTCCGGCTCGCTCAGCGGTACTGCGCAGAACCGCACCGCCGGCGGATCCGGGTTGGTGACACCATCGCGTACAAGTCGCTGCCCTTCTTCATCGACAGTGCCGCCGTGCGCCGCTCGGTCTGGCGCGGCATTCACTTCAACGAGCACCTCCCGATTGGGGCCGACCGGGTATGGGCGCGGCAGGTCGTCCTGGCCAGCTATACGATCGCCTATGCGCCCGATGCCATGGTCATCAGGGACGTGCTTCCCGGCTTGAAGGCCGAGTACCGCCGGGCCCTTCTGACGGGCTACACGGACCAGCACTACGGGGACCAGGGTGGCACGCTCTGGCCGGATTCGCGGCACTTCGTGAAGCGCGCCGCCTGGTACCTGTTGAAGGGCCTGGCCTGGGGCCGGCTGCCCTACCTGGCGATCGAGGACGTCGCGCAACGATACGGCTATAAGCTCGGCCGGCGGCTGGACCGGTTCAGTCCCCAGCTCCGCGGTCGGCTGGCGCCGGAGACGGCGCGGCCGGAACCCCCGGTCGAGAGCGACGACCTCGCCGCCTGACGGGCCGAGGTGCCTCTAAATCGCAAGGTATAATCGGCGGCAATTCCTCCCATGCGCGCCAACGCGTCCGCGGGGTCCAAACGGCCCGTTTCGTCGGAGCCGCGCGTAACAGTAGTTGTCCTGGCCGCCGGTAAGGGCGTTCGCATGAACTCACGGATTCCCAAGGTCCTACACCCGGTGGCCGGCCGGCCGATGCTTCTCTGGTCGATGGCGGCGGCCCGCGCGCTCGATCCGGCGCGTACCCTGGTGGTGACGAACCCCACGCAGGATGGCGTCCAGGCCGTCCTCAACGGCGAGGGCCAAACCGTCTCCCAGGCCAACCCGCTTGGTACCGGCCACGCGCTGGCGCAAATCACGGCCGCCCACCGGACACCGGGGCCGGTCGTCGTGCTCTACGCGGACGCGCCGCTGCTGCGTGGCGAGACCCTGAGCGCGCTGCTCGCGGAACATCAAAAATCCCGTGCCGCCGTCACCATCCTGACCGCCGACCTGGAAAATCCCCGTGGCTATGGCCGCATCGTCCGCGCGCGCAACGGCGCCGTGCGGGATATCGTCGA
Organism: Chloroflexota bacterium; assembly: GCA_005889395.1. Classification (GTDB taxonomy): domain Bacteria; phylum Chloroflexota; class Dormibacteria; order CF-121; family CF-121; genus CF-13. Next base: position 9,508 of record VBFX01000010.1, on the reverse strand, counting down.
AGAAAAAGACGCGACAGCGGAGCAGAAAGACATTCGCGAAGTGAATTCCGGTGTCTACGTCTTCAGCGGCCGCGAGCTCTGGCCGGCGTTGCATCAGCTCGAAAATAAGAACCGTGCCGGGGAGTATTACCTGACCGACGTCGTGCGCCTGATCAAAGGCAAGGTGCACACGCTGCCCGTCGAGGACCGCAACGAGATCCTCGGCATCAACGATCGCCGTCAACTGGCCGAGGCCGAACGCGTGATGCGCCAGCGAATCCTCGACGGATTGATGACCAGTGGCGTCACCATCACCGACCCGGCGACCACGTTTATCGACGCCGACGTGCAGATCGGCCGCGACACCGTGGTCCTGCCGTTCAGTTTGATCTCCGGCGAATCGACCATCGGCGAGGACTGCATTATCGGGCCGTTCACGCAGATCCGCGACTCGATCATCGGCGAAGCCTGCCGGATCGAACGGGCGCATGTCGATCAATCGACGCTGGCGCAAAACGTCCAGGTTGGGCCGTTCAGCCGGCTGCGCCCGGGCAGCGTGCTGGATGACGGCGTCCGGGTCGGCACCCACGCCGAGATCAAGAACTCGCACATCGGCGCGGGGGCGGCGATCGCGCACTTCAGTGCGGTGCTCGACACCGATGTCGGCGCCAACGCCAACATCGGCGCCGGAACGGTCACGGCGAATTTTGACGGCGTCGACAAGCATCGGACGGAGATCGGCGACCGGGCACAGGTCGGGAGCGATACGATTCTGGTAGCGCCGGTCAGGGTTGGCGACGACGCGTACACGGCGGCGGGGTCGGTGATCACGGCGGACGTGCCGGCGGGGAGCCTGGCGCTCGAACGCTCAGAGCAGAAGATCGTTGCGGGCTGGACAGAACGGCGGCGGGGACGACGAAAAGGGGAGGACTCGACATAGCGCAGCCCAGGGTCGGCGAGCGAGTCGATATGCGGCCGCAGGCACCCGAGGGGGCGCCCAAGCAGCCGGGCGCGCTCAAGCTTCTCTCTGGCGACGCCAACCCGGAGCTTGCCCGCAAGATCGCCGACGCGCTACACGAGCCCCTCGACGAGATGCGGATCACGCGCTTCGCCGACGGCGAGATCGACGTCAAGATCGCGCACAGCGTGCGCGGCGCCGATGTCTTTCTCATCCAGCCGACCTGCGAGCCGGTCTCGGAAAATTACATGCAGCTCTTCATCATCCTTGATGCCCTTCGGCGTGCCTCGGCCGGCCGCATCACCGCCGTGATTCCGTATTACGGCTATGCCCGCAAGGAAAAAAAGACGCAGGCGCGCGACCCCATCAGCGCCAAACTGATGGCCGACATCATCACCCTGGCCGGGGCGAACCGCGTCATCGCGCTGGACCTGCACGCCGACGCCATCCAGGGTTTCTTTGATATCCCGGTCGATCACCTGACGGCCGAAAAACTCCTGGTCGAATACATCCGGAAGCTGCATTTACCCAACGCCGTGATCGTCTCACCCGACGTGGGCGGCGCCAAGCGTGTCGGCGACGTCGCGCGGCTGCTCGATTTACCGATCGCCTTCGTCTACAAGCGCCGCCCCAAAGCGCTGCGCGCCGAGGGCGCGACCAGCGTCCGGGTGCTCGCCACCCACGGCGTGCTGGCGGGGGATGCCGTCGAGAAGCTGGTCAACTCGCCGATCGAGGAGATCGTGATCACGGACTCGATTCCGCTACCACCGGCGAAGCAGCATCTCAAGATAAAGATCCTATCGATCGCGCCATTGCTCGCTGAGGCGATCCTGCGGGTGCACGAGGATCGTTCCGTCAGCGAGCTCTTCAAGTAGCCGGTATATCCCGTGGACGCAACAACCCTCGCTGAGCTCGTCGTCATCGTGATTTCGCTCGTCCTGGCGGCGCTGGCTGCCTCGGCCGAGACCTCGCTGACGTCGATCTCGCGCGTGCGACTGCGCCAGCTCGTCGAGCAGAACGTCCCGCAGGCGATCGTGATCGAGCGCCTGCATCGAGATCCGAATGCCTACCTGTCGACGATCCTGATCGTGAACACCGTCGCGATCATCGTCGCCTCGTCGACGGCGACGTTGCTCGCCTTGCATCTCTACCAGGCGCGGGTGGCCGAGTGGGCGGTCAGCCTGGTGCTGTCACTGATCGTGCTCGTCGCCTGCGAGATCACGCCCAAGACGCTGGCCCTGCAGCGCGCCGAGCGCGTCGCGCTCCGCATGGCTCGGCTGATCTCCGGGGCGACCTACGTGATGCGACCGGTCGTGTTCGTCCTCACGGCGGTGACGCGCCTCATCCTTCGCATGATGGGCGGCAAGGCCCAGGTGCGCGGGCCGTTCGTCACGGAGGAAGAGCTCAAGATGCTCGTCTCCGTCGGCGAAGAAGAGGGCGTCATCGAGGAAGAGGAACGCGAGATGATCCACGGCATCTTCGAGATGGGCGACATGCGCGTCCGCGAGCTCATGGTGCCGAGGACCGACCTGGTCGCGATCGAGGTGAACGAGCCGGTCGAGAAGGCGGTCGACCTCGTGACCAAGCACGGCCATACCCGGATCCCCGTCTACGAAGGCAACCTGGACCACACCGTGGGCGTGCTCTACGCGAAAGACCTGCTGCGGGCCGTCGTCCGCGGTCAGCAGAAGACGCTGCGCGAGATCGCGCGCAAGCCGTACTTCACGCCGGAATCGAACAAGGTGCAGGACGTGCTGCGCGACCTCCGCAAGAATCGCGTCCACATGGCGATCGTCGTCGACGAGTATGGCGGGACGGCGGGCGCGGTGACGATCGAAGACATCCTCGAGGAGATCGTCGGGCCGATCCAGGACGAATACGACATCGGCGAGGAGGACGAGATCCAGTTCATCTCGCCCAATGAAGTCGTCCTCGACGGGCGCGTCAGCGTGGACGACGTCAACGAGCTCCTCAAGCTCGACATCGCGGCGGACGACTACGACACCATCGGCGGCTATGTCCTCAACCAGCTGGGCGCCGCCCCCAAGGTCGGCACCACCCTCAAGCTCGGCACCGCGACCCTTCGGGTGGAGGCCGTTCAGGGGACGCGCATCAAGAAGGTCCGCATCCGCAGCGAGACGCCCTTCCAGATTCCGGAAGCCAACCAGGGTCAGGCGACGCTCTCGACCTCACCCCAACCCGTCCGCCCCGGCCCACCTCCGCAGCCCTGAGCTAGCCGAGCAGCCTCGCGTACTCGCCGCTCACCTGGCGCGCGGCCGCGTCCCAGGTGAACTGCTGGACGTAGGCGTGGCCGGCCGCCCCCATGGCGGAGGCCCGTGTCGCATCGCCCAGCAAGGTCTCGAGCCGCGCACGCAGCGCTGCCGGATCATTGGGCGGGATGACGAAGCCGGTGGTACCGTCGCGGACGAGCTCAGGCATACCGCCGACGTTCGTGCAAATCACCGGCGTGCCGACGGCCATCGACTCGAGCAGGGGCAAGCCGAGCAGCTCGGACGTCGGCCAGTAGCCGCCGTACATGTCGCGAAACACCGATGCCTGGACGGTGACCCGGGCGCGCCGGTACTCGGCGAGGATCGCGTCGTCGTCGACATCGATCAGGAATCGTACGCGCTTGCCCTGCGCCATTTTCTGGAGGTCGCGATAGTAATCGCGATCGACGACCTTGCCGGCGATCACGACCGGGATGTCCTCGCCGGCCGCCTCGATGAGATAGTTCTGGCCTTTGTGCGGCATCAAACGGCTGACCTGGAGGACCTGCCGCTCCCGCGGGCCGGCGTCGAAGGGGAATCGGGCGGGGTCGAGGCCACCCTTGAGGGCGACCGCCCGCGAGCGCACCTCCGGCGGCAGGAGCCCGCGGGAGAACTCGGAGATGCAGACAAAGCGCTTGACCAGGCGATAGAGCTTCAAGCGCATCGTTGCGCTTCGACCGCCTCCACCGAGGTCGGTCGCGACGAGCGGGCGGCGGGCGGCGGCCCGTAGCGCGATCGCCAAGCTACTGACCGTCGTGCGCAGCTGGTAGAGGTGCAGGATGTCGAAGCGCCGGCTCAAAAACACGAGGGAGCGCGGCATCGGATTGTCCGGATTGGCGCCGAGCGCGGGCAACACGACGTGCCGAAGGCCGTCGAGCGATTCCTCGCGGTAGCGCGCGCCGAAGGTGAAGAACGTCACCTCGCAGTACGGCTGCAGCGCCCGGGCGAGCTTGAACGCATAGCGGTCGCCGCCGCCCATGAAATCGATGGCCGGCGCGAAATAGGCCGGCAGGACATGGGCGACGCGCAACTCAGCCGGCCGCGCGGCCGAGAACCAGGCGCAGCTCCGACTGGAGCCGGCGGCGCTCGAACCCATAGAGGAGCCCGGCGTAGGCGGCTCCCGTCGCCAGGATCAGGATGACGAGGTCGAGCAGAGTCTCCGGCAAGACCTGTCGCGCCAGAAAGCACGCCCCGCACGAAACCACGGCGGCCGCCAGCGGCGCGCGGACCGCGGGCCAGAGCCGGATTGGAACGAAACGGCGCATGACAAGCACAGCGGCGCTCGATGCGCCCACCATCGTGACGCTGTAGGCGAGCGCGAACGCCACGAACCCGACGCGTGGCAAGAAGAGGAGGGCGACCGCAAAGGTGGCGGCGGCCCAGGTGGCACTCAGCAACAGGGCCAGCCGGACGTGTCCCATCGCGTTGAGCGCGCTGACCAGCGGGCTCGTCAGGTTGTTGCCGGACCAGTGCAGGGACAGCAGGTAAACGGCGGGCAGGGCGGGGAGCCATTTGTCAGAAAAGACGAGGTGGATCAACCAGGGGGCCGTGGCTGCGATCCCGAGGTGCAGAGGCAGCGCGGTGATGGCCAGTCCCCGGATCGATTGCTCGATGGCCTTTGCCAGTGCCCCCGGCTCATCCTGGTACCGTGCGAAAGCCGGCAGCGTGACCCGGCCCACGATCTGGGCGAGCTGGCCCGGGATGCCGGTGAGCGCCAGCGCCCAGTTCAGGTAGCCAACCTGGGCCGTGGTCACGAGCAGGCCGCCCACGATCGGAATCATGTAGTCGCGAAGAAAGTAGGTCAGCCAGCTGAGCTGAAAGGGCACGCCGAATCGCCACAATCCGGCAAAACGTGAGGCGTCGAAGCCGAACGCCGGCATCCATCCGGCCAGCCGGTAGGCGAGCAGGGTGCTGATCAGTTTGGCCAGCAACACGGCGAGCACGAAGCTCCAGACGCCGTATCCCATGAACGCCAGGATCACGGCCGTCAGCTGAAACAGGCCAAAGTCGACGGCGTCGATGACGGAGAGCTGGCCGTAGCGCAGCTGGCGTTCCAGGATGATGGTCGGCGCCGTCCGCAGCGAGGTAAAGAGTCCGGCAATCAGCATCAGCCGGATGAACCACGATCCATTGGCGCCGAGGTGATAGCTCGACGCCAGCGCCGGCGCCAGCAGGAACAGGACGACGAGCAGCGAAAGGACCAGCAGCTGTTGCGCCGTGAACACGGTCCGGATGTCGGCGTCGCTGATGGCGTGGCGCTGCTGCAACAAGGAGGCGCTCAACCCGAAGTCGCCCACGAAGCTGAGCAGCACGAGCAGGAACAGCGTGATGGCATAGATGCCGAAGGCTTCGGGCGACAGCAAGCGCGACAGAACGATGTTGGCGGCGAGGCCGAGCAGCCGGATCCCGGCGTATCGGAGCACGAGAAATGCGACGCCGCGGGTCGCCCTCACGCGAATCAGCGACCGGTCGATGTCGCCCAGCACCGACTCTGGGTCAGGCGGCATCATGGCGTTATAGTAGGTCGACCCGACATGGCAAATGCGCAGGTAACGGCGGGCCCGCCGGCGGCTCGCCGGCTGGCATCGCGACTGAAGCGAGCGACGAAGGAGATCCTCTCCTGGTCGGTGCCGCCGGCCTCACTCGAGGAGCTCCGGCTGCTGCGCACGGTGCGGCCCTACACGATGGTTCCGGTTCCACGGCTGCGGACCTTGTGGAAGCTCGCGAACCGCGCCAGCGTGGAAGGGCTCTCCGGCGCCTTCGTCGAATGCGGCAGCTGCAACGGCGGGACGGGAGCGATCCTCGCCCATGTCGCCGCCAGGGAGGCCCGCGTCGTGTGGCTGTTCGATTCTTTCGAGGGGCTCCCGGAGCCGAAGCCGCAGGATGGAGAACGGGCGAAGGCGTGGGTCGGCCAGTGCCTCGGTCAGGAAGAGATGGTGCGCGAGGTGCTGTCGCGCGTCGGCGCCAAGACCGATCGCGTGCAGATCGTCAAAGGCTGGTTCGACAACACGCTGGGGCCGGCGCAGACCGGGCCGATCGCCCTGCTCCACCTCGACGCCGACTGGTACGAATCGACGATGACCATCCTGAACAACTTCTACGATCGCGTGGTGCCGGGCGGCTTTCTCGTGTTCGACGACTACGGCCACTGGCCCGGTTGCCGGCGCGCCCTCGATGAGTTCCTTCAGACCCGCGGCCTGCGCCCGGTCTTGATGCCCTCAGACAACGAGGGAATCTGGTTCCGCAAACCCGTCGACACGCGCAACGGGTCCACTCCCTCGAACTAGCGTCGTGGTCGCGGTGGTTGCCAGCCTCACGCTGTAGCCGACCGCCCACCAGAAAAGAAACGTCACCGAAAAGTCGCTCCAGATATCGCTCGTCAGCGTGATGGGGATCAGGGCCAGTCCTCCCGCCGCGGCGGTCAGTCCCAGCGCGCAAACCAGGGGATCGTCGCGGCGGCGGAAAAACCCGCGCAGTCCATAGACGATTCCCGCCAGGTAGATGGCGAGGTACAGCACGCCACCGACGACGCCGAGCTCGCCAAAGACGTCCAGAACCGCGCTCTCGCCGGTCCCCACCGTCGTGCCATAGCGGTGGACCGAGCTGCCCAGCCCGGCGCCAAGCGGATGCTGGCGGACGAAATCGACGTCTTTGCCCAGCTCCTGAAGGTGCTCGATCGCCGACGGATCGGACTGGTTGCCGAAATGCATCCCGGTCGGCCGGTGACCGATGGCGACCAGGTTGCGGTCGACCAGCGGGCCGATGCGCGGATACTGGTAGAGCATCAGCACCGCGGCCCCCGCCACCAGCAGCGTTGCTGGGATCAGCCAGCGGCGCCGCCACAGGACGTAGAGCAGGGCCCACTCCGCCACCAGGGTCGCGAGCGCGAGGCGCGTCACGCTGAAGAGAATTCCAAGCAGGGTCAGGACGAGTGCGACCGCGGCGAACTCGCGCAGACGGGGATGGCGGTCGAGCAGGAGGGCGATCCCCAGCGGCACGACCAGCAGGCCGGTGTAGGCGATCGCGAGTGGACTGACGTAGGTCGAGACCATGCGGCGCAAGAGGATGCCTTCCGCGGTCGTCTGGAAAAAATTCTCCGGCAGCCCACCCGGGCCGTGGTAGGTGAAGCCGAGCCAGGCCGACAGCTGGTTGACACCCCAACCCAGCCACTGGGCAGTCGGCACCAGCCAGAGCTCGATCATGCCGAAGAGGCCGACCAGGCCGGCCGCCCCGACGATCAGGATTGCGACAAAGGTGAGGTCGGATCGACCGCGCGGTGGAAAGACCCGTCCAAAGAGATAGAGCACCGGGATCAGGAGAAGGACGCGCAGCCCGAGAACGCGCTGCGCGAGCGACGCCTGCGACTGCAGCAAGATGCCCGGCAGGACGAAATAGATCACCGCGACCACGGCGAAGGCGATCACCAGCCGATCGATGGGCCGAAGCCGCGGGCGGTTGCCGGCCTGCCACCGGCGCCAGCCGGTCCACACCGCCATGGCCAGCAAGGCGAGCAGGATGACCTCTTTCCACGCCTGCAGCAGCCGCACCAGCAGGTCCGGGGTTCCCAGTCGCAGCAGGATCATCAGCAGGAAGTTGTGGACCGCCATGCCGGCAACCAGGATGCCGAGCGCGCGGAACGGCGTCCCGATGGCGGTGCGAAGCGCGACCGCCAGCAGCCCAAGCAAAAGAATGACCAGCACGATCCCCAGTACGCTCGTCATGGAGTTAGTCCGGCTCGAATCGCTTGAGACCGAGCTTCTGGCGGCCGATCTCGAAGAGGAACCAGGGGTTATCGATCAGGTAGCGACGCCACAGCCGGCGCGGCTCCTGCTTGAGTCGAAAGAGCCACTCGAGTCCCGACCGCATCATCCAGCGCGGCGCCTGCGCCACCCGGCCGGTGTGAAAATCGAAGGCCGCGCCGACCCCGATGAGCACCGGCGCGCGCAGCCGCGGCCGCATGCACGACATCCAGAGATCCTGCTTCGGTGTGCTCATTCCTACCCAAACGATATCGGGTTCCATTGCGTTAATGATGTCAGCGATTTCGCCGGTGCAGAGCTCCTCCGCGGTTCCGAAGGCGGGCGTGCTGGCGCCGACGATCGCTACGCCGGGAAACCGCCGGCGCATGACGGCGGCGAGTTCATCCGCCACGCCGGAAACCCCGCCGTGCAGGTAATGCCGGTGGCCGGTGGCCAGCGAGTGCTCCATGGCCGCCAGCATCAGGTCGGGGCCGTAGACGCGTGCCACCTGCGCGTACCCGGCCATGCGCAGCAGCCAGACCAGCGGGACGCCGTCGGGGGTGACCATGCCCGCCCGATTGAACACGCGGCGAACCGTAGGCGAGCGCCGGCACTCCATCACTGAGTGCACGTTGCACACGCACACGTACTGACGATCGCGGGCGCCGATCCAGGCGTCGATCCGGTCGAGCGCCTGGCCCATGTTGATTGGGCTGATGCCGACGCCCAGGACATTGTGGCTCGGGCTCACGCGGGACGCTCCGCGCGCGCGAGCAGGGTCCCGTAGATCTCGAGATGGCGCTGCGCGATGGCCGGCCAGCTGAAGCGGCCGGCGACCTTGGCGCGTCCCGCCTCGCCGGCACGGCGGGCGAGCGCCTCGTCCCCGAGCACGCGCTCGAGCGCGGCCACGATCGCTCGAGGGTCCTGCGGCACCGTCCAGCCGTCGAGGCCGTCGTCGATCAGCTCGCGCGTCGCGGCGGCCGGCCCGCCGATCACGGGCTTGCCACACGACCAGGCCTCGACCAGGACGGCCCCGAAGCTCTCCCGGGACGAGGGCACGCAGAGCACGGTACAGGCCTGCAACAGCGAGTCGCGCATCGCGGCGTCGACCTGCCCCAGGTAGCGTACGTTGGCCGGCGCTGCGGAAAACGCGCGCGCCTGGCCGCGGACATCGGGCCCGGCAAAGACGAACCGGACGTCGTCGCGATCGGCGAAAGCGCGCGCCGCCTCGATCAGCGCGCCAAAACCTTTATAAGGATGTAGCTGGCCGAGGAAGAGGACGATCTTTCCCGGGCCGGCCATCTCGCGCGCGGGCGCCGCAGAGGCCTGCGGATCGTTGGTTGGGCCGAGGCCGATGACGTGGGTTCGGTCCGGCCGGGCGCCCCGGCCGATCAGCCAGGCTTTCTCGGCCTCGGTGAGCGCGACCACGGCGTCAGCCTGCCGATACAGCGTCCGAAACGCCGGCGAGTTCCATCCCAGGGGGCGCTCGTGACGCAACGGCGTGAAGACAAACGGCAGGCCAAGGCGGCGCGACGCGAGCAGCGCGCCGAGCGAAAACGCCT
>VBFX01000009.1:18692-32667 GCA_005889395.1 Chloroflexota bacterium | reverse complement strand
AGTCGCGCGGCCTCCGGCCGCTGCTGATCAACGGGATCACCCTCGGCGTGGCGACAAGCCTGAAGTACAACGGCGCCCTCATCTTCGCGGGGATCGCCGCGGCGCAAACGCTGCGGGCGCGCGCGGAGCTCCTCCCATGGCCGCGGCTGCTGGCACGCCTGGCATTGATCAGCGTCCTCGGCATCGTCACCCTGGCACTCACGTCCCCGTTTCTCGTGCTCGATCCAGGAATGACTCAGCATGGCATCGGCTATATCTTTGCGCACCTGGGGCGGGCGACCGCACCAGCGATCGGTTGGGTGCAACTGAGCGTGGCGCTGTGGTTTGGCATCGATCCCGTGCTCGTGCTGCTGGGGGTCATCGGCGTCGCCTATGCTGCATGGCGACGGCAACCGGCCGACTGGATCATCCTGACGTTCCTGCTCGTCTACTTCCTGTTGATCGGCGCCGGCCGTTCGGTCTTTCTGCGCTATGCCGATCCGATGATTCCGTTGCTGCTGCTGCTCGGCGGTCGGGCCCTGGCCGCATTCGTCCAATTGACCGCACTGGGTCGGACGCGGCGACTGGCGCTGGGCGTGGCGTTTGTCCTGATCGCCGTGGCGCCGCTCGTTCACGACGTCCGGTATGACCTCTTGATTCAGCAGACCGACACCCGCACCCTCGCTTTCGATTGGCTAGCCCAGCACGTTCCTGCCGGCGGCCGGGCCGCGGTCCCTTACATGGCCGGTCCGGCCCACGACCAGGCGATGATCGACAGCGGCGAGCACAGCCACGGGGCAACGGACCCCTATATCGCGTCCTTCCTCGACAGCCGGCTCGAAACGCACTACACCATCCGTGAGTTGACGCGCGACGACCTGCAGCTGACATCGCTCGACAGTTTTCGCAACGAGGGGATTACCTATGTGGTCGTCGGCTATGAAACCCCCGGCACCGGGTGCGGGACGCTGAGCCCGCTCGAGCAGACGTTGCGCGCAGAAGCACCACCGCTGGCGAGCTTTTCACCGACGAACGGATGTCCGGACAGTGTCTTCGACCCGATCGACACCTACTATGTCCCGCTGGCCGGATATGAAGGGTGGGTCAGGCCCGGCCCACAGATCCGAATTTACCGGCTAGCGGGGTAGTGCGTTCGATTCGGGCGCTTGGCCCAGCGCCAGACAGCCCTCTATAGTGGAAAGTAGTGAACCTGATCGCGCTGATCAAGGAGCGAGCCAAGTACTACAAGTGCCTCGCCTGCTCGCAGGCCCTGGCCGACTGCCAGGTCAAGCTGCTCAACGAGGCGGACGGCCACTGCACCGTCGAGGTGACCTGCGCGAACTGCGGGGTCAGCTTCGTGGCGGTCCTGTTGCTCAAGAAGGCCAAGCATCCCGACGGCCTCCCCAAGGCCGCCGAGGAAGGTCCGATCAGCACCGATGAGATGCTCGACGTCCACGAGTACATGAAGGCGTTCAGCGGGTCTCTGAACGAGCTGGCCCGAGGGCGCCCCTCGCGCCCGACGTCCTCGTAGTCACTGCTCTCGACGCACCATAGAATGATGTCGATGGTGTACCTCGATCATTCAGCGACGACACCACTCGATCCCGAGGTGCTCCAGGCGATGATGCCGTACCTCACCGACGAGTTCGGCAACGCCTCGAGTGTTTATGGGCTCGGTCAACGCGCGCGCCAGGCAATCGACCAGGCGCGCGACGAGGTCGCCGCTTATTACGGGGTGGCGGCCAAGGAAGTCATCTTCACATCGGGCGGAACGGAGGGCGACAACTTCGCGCTCCAGGGGATCGCGCAGCGGAATGCCAACCAAGGACGGCACGTGATTACGTCCACGATCGAGCACGATGCGGTGCTGCGTTCGGCGGACGCGCTCGAGCAGGCCGGCTTCGAAGTGACGCGGCTCCCCGTCGATCGCACCGGGTTGGTCGATCCCGCCGACCTGGGCCGGGCGCTCCGGCCCGACACGATCCTGGTTAGCGTCATGCACGCGAACAACGAGATCGGCACCATCGAGCCGATCCGCGAGCTGGTCGCGGTCACGCGCGAGCGAAGCCGCGCCTACTTCCACACCGACGCCGTGCAATCCACCGGAAAGATCCCCACACGCGTCGATAAGCTCGGGGTCGACCTGCTCTCCATGTCGGCGCACAAGCTGCACGGCCCCAAGGGCGTAGGGTGCCTGGTCGTTCGCTCGGGCGTGCGGCTTCTCCCGCAGATGCTGGGAGGCGGGCACGAACGCAACCGCCGCGCCGGGACGGAGAACGTGGCCGGCATCGTGGGGCTGGCGAAAGCCATCGGCATCGCGCAGCGCGACATGGCGAAGAACACGACCCACCTCACTGCGTTGCGCGACCGCCTGATCGAGGGCGTCCTCGGCCGGATCCCCGGCACCGAGCTCACGGGTCACCCGGTACACCGCCTTCCCCACCACGCCAGCTTCTTGTTCGAGGGCGTGGAAGGGGAGTCGCTCTTGCTGCAGCTCGACATGGACGGTTTCGCGGCCTCTTCGGGATCGGCTTGCACCTCGGGCTCGCTCGAACCGAGTCATGTCATCCTGGCACTTGGCTATCCGCGGGAACGCGCGCTTGGCAGCCTGAGACTGTCGGTCGGCAAAGGCAACACGGAAAGCGAGATCGAGCTCGTCCTCGATCGCCTGCCAGGAATGGTTGCCCGATTGCGCGCCATGACGCCCATCTCCGCCGCCTGAGCAAAACACATGCCAGAGAAGTTCTACAGCGTCGAGGAGGCCAATGCCCTCGTGCCCAACTTGACGCCGTTGCTCGAGCGGATTCGCGCCACCCAGGAAGCGCTCGCCAAGGACAAGACGGTGGCGGCCGTCAGGGAGAAGGCGTCACACAACGGTGGTGGCCTCCCCGCGCGCCATCTGTCGGAGCTCCAGAGGACCCTCGAGCGCGACACACGCCAGCTGCAGGAGTGGGGCATCGTGCTGCGCGATCCCTCAATCGGGTTGATCGATTTCCTGCACCAGCGTAAGGGCGAGACCGTTTGCCTCTGTTGGAAGCTCGGCGAGTCCAGGGTCGAATGGTGGCACCCGGTCGACACCGGCATCGCCGGGCGGCAGCACCTCTAGCCGTTTCCGAAGACGACGGCGAGAACGAAGATCAGCAACAGAATGCTCGAGATCGTGAGACCGATGATCCCGAGAAGGCGGCCGGTGCGAGCTTTGTCCTCGCCCTGATACTTCTGGGGCTCCACCCGGATGGCCTTCACGGCATCGCCACCGAAGACGATGGAGAGGATCCCGGTCGGAATGGCGATGATCGGCATCCAGAAGAAGATCAGCGTCGTCACGCCCCAGGTCATGGCGCTCGAGGCGTTGCGGTGCACGGGACGCACGGCAGAAATTCCCTCGCGCTCGGCGAGCTGGTCGAGCGCCGCCAGCGGACCGGCGGCGGCGACGACTTCCGGAAGCGCCGCGCGTAACGCCGATTCCGCACTCCTTGCCAGCGCCTCGCGGCGGGCGGCGGGCAGCAGTTCCCGTCGGGCCGCATAGGCGACCACCAGGCGGCGCAGCGCCGGATCCACCGGGCGGTCGACCGCTGCTGACGGCTCGCCGGCCACGGGGGTGTCGGTGCTCGGAGCTGCCCAGATGGAGGCGGCGGGCTTTGGCTGGGATGCGGCCGCCGGCGCCGTGCTGGCCAAGTCGTAGAGGCTGATGCGTTCACGGTCGCGCACCACGAGGGTGCCAGCCGCGAAATCGCCGAGCCGCTTCGCCCGGCTGTTACTGAACATCGTCACGATGCCGATCGCATAAAACGCGGGCAGGAAGTCCACCACGCGCACCAGGTTGCGGATGGCCGCCTGGCCGATCGTGAGCGGCTCCCCATGGTCACCCACCGCCCGCAGCCGCACGTACCGTTTTCCCAGCGTCTGCCCATTCCAGGCGGCCTCGCTGATGAGGAAGTAGCCCGCGATCAGGACGAAGGTCAGGATCAGCTCCACCAGCCCGAAGATCTGGATCGAGTTGAAGATGCCGCCGAGCGCCGCGGCTCCGATGGTGATGACAATCTGAATCACGGTGATGACCAGCACGTCGATGAACTGCGCCAGGAAACGGCTTCCGATGCCCGCGATCTCGTACTGGAACGCCACCCGTTCCGGCGTGGAGACAACCAGGTCGTCCGACGAATCCGGGGGCTGCACGCCTGCAGTGTAACGCCCGTTTCGTGGAGAGATTTCAGGGTGCCGTGCGTCATCATGGATAGATGCGCGCCGATGAATTCGTGACCCGGCGGCGGCCCGAGTGGGATCGCCTGGAAAAACTGTTGCAGCGTGCCGGGACGAGCCGGGTCGGCGGGTTGCTGCCCACGGAGGTCCTTTCGCTGGCCGCGCTCTATCGCCGAGCGACCGCCGACTTTGCCCGGGCCAAGCGCGACTGGCCCACCGAGCCGGTTGCCGGATATCTGAACGGCCTGGTCGCGCGCGGTCACGCGGCGGTGTACCGGCAGGGCGGCAATCTCGGGGAGCGGATCGCCGTCTTCTACAAACGCACACTGCCGCAGACCTATCGCGAAGCGGCCCCCTATCTGGTGGCGGCCGCGCTTCTGCTGTTCGGCCCGGCCATCATCGCCTTCATCGCCGTCAGCCTCGACCCGAAGCTGGCTTACGCCCTGGTCCCCGCGCAAATCGTGCAGGGGGTTCACAACCATCAACTCTGGACCCAGATCTCGCCCGACACCCGCGCGCTGATGTCGGGGGTGATCATGACGAACAACATCCAGGTGTCGATCCTGGCTTTCGCGTTTGGCGTGCTGCTCGGCCTGCCGACGGTCTACGTGCTGATGACCAATGGGATCCAGCTGGGCGGCCTCCTCGGCCTGACCAACGCCTACGGCATCGCGCCTGGGCTGCTCGATTTCGTCATCCGAGATGCGCTCGTGCTGGCGGCTCGCAAGGCCGTCATCATCCTGGCGGGCCTGGCGCCATTGCTGATCATCGCCGGCATCATCGAGGGAAACCTCAGCCCATCGGACGCGCCCACCGGGGTCAAGGTCGCCGTCGGCCTGACAACGGGCGTGCTTCTCTATGGATACTTGCTCTTCACGGGCCGGAGGGCTCAGAAGGCGCCAGTGAACGCCGGGTAGAGCGACCCGTTTACGACCTTCGCCGCCTGCCCGTCGGCAGCGACGATCCAGAGCTGGTCGAGCTGACCGCCGGGATCCAGGCCGCCAACAGCGATCGCCATGGCCGCACCGTTCGGCTGCGCCATCGCAAAGGCCGGACGGCCGGTCATGGTGGGATCGCCGGGCTGCCTCCACAGGACGTTACCGGTCTGCCATTCGAGGAGCGTCAGGTCGCTGCCGCTCAGAATGGGCACCGTCACCACTCGCGTCCCATCCCATGAGAATCGCAGGACCCGCCGATCATCCAGTCGAGCCACCGCGCGCCCGTCGAGTGTGCGCCGAATTACCGTGAAGGCCGTCGCAACCTGGCCCTGAGCGTCAAACGTTGTGGTCTGCTCCGCTACATAGCGCCCGTCGCGCGTGCTGATCAGGGCGACGCTTGCCCCGCCATAGGAGCGCTGGTACAGGAGGCGTCCGGTCGTCAGCGCGATCACGCGGACAGCTGAGGTGCCCCCGATCCCGTTATCCGCGATCACTGCCCGGTCGCTCGTCACGCTGCAAGCGAGGATGTCGACGCCGGACCGGGCGCCCGTGGAACCCACCAGGGCCACGCGCCGCATCGCCCCGCGCAGGCGACCGGTTTCCAACCACAAGGGGCCGCTTCCGGCGACTCGGCACAGACTCTGGCTGTCATCCGCGGCGAACACGGTCGACGCGTAGGCGGGTGTTCCGGCTGCAACGGCGCCATTGCCGTCGATGGAGCCGCCGTCCGTGGTGAGCACGGACGACCCGTCGGGCGCCTGTTGGAGCAGGGTCGATGTTGGATACATGGTGCCGGCGAGGTTCCCCTGCCAGTCGACCGCGAGCAACCGTTGATCGGTGGCGTTCCATGGTGGCTGCGTCGCATACCAGATCACGGGTACGCCAGGCGCCGGCCAGCCAGGCTCGGTCGAGAAGCTCCACTACCCCCGAGTGCTCGCCGCGGCGGTGCCATAGTCGACGGTGAGGGTTACCTCGTACCGGGTAAGTGGCTTGAGCCCGCTGTAGCCAGCCGTCCACGCCGTCCCCGTCCATTGGCCGAGCGTCAAGACTCCGTCCGCCGGCGAAATGGTGAGGCGCGGTTTTGCCGGCGGCACGTAGCTGAAGCCGACGGAGAGCTTTCCAACGCGTGGCACAAGCTTTTGGTCTTGCGCCGGCATGAGCGCCAGGACGGGGTAGCCCTGGGTCGTCACCGTCCAGCGCTTTTCGAAGTGAGCCACGTCAGCGAGGCGACTGCGGTACTCAACCTGCAGGACGACCTGGTACCGGGTCGAAAGATGCAGCCCGGCATAGACCGCGACCAGCGTGTTTCCGTCCCAGTGCGTTGACTCCAACACCGCGTGGGGCGGCTCCAGTCGCAGCGTCGGGATACCCTCGGGCCGGCGGTCGAACTTCACCCTGACGTCGCCGTCGAGCGGCACTCCGGTCGCGGCAGCCGCCGGGCTCAGCTCGTTGATGGTCGGCTGTGCCGCGGCCAGGGCATCGCCATGAACCTTGAGGAACGCGATGACGCCGGCAATCAGCGCGACTCCGATGAAACGGAGCAGCATCGCCCGGCGCCTTCCGACCGGCTCATCCGCCTGGTGCTCTTCGAGAATGTCGACCAGGCGGAGGTGGAGGTTCTCGCTAACCGTGGCTGCTGGGGCCTCGGCTGGATCGGTCTTCGCGGGCACCCATTCCTGCGGCGCACGTTTCCGAATACGTGCGTAGAGCTGCTTGCGCAGCTGGTCAATTCGGGTCGTCCTGGGCACGGACGGTCTCGAGCTCTCGCGCGATTGCGTCAATTCGATGCCGTTCGAGCGGTTTCACATCGGCTCCGGTGAACGCAACGCCCAGGGCCCGGGGAAGTTACTCGAACGCGCTAGAGCAGCGCGCGCTCCTTCAGTTCCAGGTAGCGTTCGACCAGCGAGGGGCTGAGCCGGCCGGCCTCCACATCGAGCCCGAGGACACCGCCCTGGCGCAGCTGCTCGAAGCTCGCCCGGCGCGCGGCGAGCAACTCTTCCGCCGCCGCCCACTCGTAAGCGCGCGAGACCCGCACGATGGGCGCGTCGCGGGCCGCCAGCACCTCGGGGTCGGACATGGCGACGACCATCACCAGGTGCCGCCGACTCAACCGGATCGCGTGGGCCACCAGATCGCGCGACGCCTCCGGATCGAGCACGTCGGTGAGGACGACCACCAGTGAGCGGCGGCTGACGCGCAGGGCGAGCTGCGCGAAGGCTTCAGAAAAATCGGGTTCCGTGTACTCGGCCCTCACGTCGTAGAGCACCTTGTTGAGCTGGGTCACCTGGGCCGGCCCACGTTGCGGCGCCACGAACCGGCGCACGCCGTCGCTGAAGGTGAGCATGCCGACCTTGTCGCCCTGGCTCTGCGCCACCCAGGCCAGGAGCAGGGCGGCATTGACCGCGTGATCCAGCTTGGTGAGGTACCCGGCGGGGGCGGTCATCAGCCGACCGCAGTCGAGCGCAATGATCGCCTGCTGACCGCGCTCGGCTTCGACCTCCATCACGACCGGGTTGTCGCGCCGTGCCGTCGCTTTCCAGTTGATCCGGCGGACGTCGTCCCCCGCCAGGTAGTCACGCAGTCCCGCGAACGCGGTCGTCGCTCCCGGCGGACGGGCGCGGCGGAGCCCCATCATGATCCGCATGCCGCGGCGCAGCATCAGCTCGTATCGCTTAATGGCGAGCACGTCGGGATACACCGCGGCCGGCTCGTCGGCCTTGATACGCACCTGCCGGATGAGCCAGCCTCCACGTCTCCAGCAACGCAGGTCAACCGGCCCGAACGGGTAGCGACCGCGATGCGGCGGCCGTACCGTGTACTCGACGCCCAGCAGGCCTTCCCGATCGAACGCACCACTCAGGACCCGGCGGTCCGGCTGAAGGTCCGCGGGCACGTGGTCGGCGACTTCGGCGGAAAGACCGGCCGCCTCCGAGTGCGCCACCAGCACCTGGACCGACTGGGCTTCGCCCAGCGAAAACGGCTGGGGTAGCACGCGGCTCGCCATGAAGCCGGACTTTTTCGGCAGCCGCGCCCCGTCGGCCAGGGCAAATCCCAGCAGCGCGGCGTAGTAGGCGAGAAAGAGGATGAGAAAAACCGGATGCACCAGGACGAGCAGGATCAAGACCGCCCCCAGCAACAGGGCGATCAGCAGGCGCGGCTGCGGGACCAGCGTCATCGGGGAACCTAGCGCGGAGGCGTGACGCGGGCGATGACGGAGTCGAGCAGGCTGTCGGCGGTCTGCCCGCCGACCTCGGCCTCGGGCCGAAGCAGGAGGCGATGGCGGAAGGTGGGACGCAGCAACCCTTTCACATCATCCGGGGTGACGTAATCACGCCCGTCGAATGCCGCGGCGGCCTTGGCGGCCAGCATGAGGAGCACCTCGGCCCGAGGACTCGCGCCCAGCACCAGCTCGGCCGCCTGGCGGGTGGAGACGGCCAGCTCGATGATGTACCGTCGGACCTTCTCCTCGACCGTGACCTTGCGCGCTTCCTCGCGGCATTCGCTGATGGCCGCCGCGTCCAGCACTGGCTCGACACCGGCGCGAACCGGATCCCTCAGCTCGATGCCGGCGTCCCACCGCCTCAACATCTCCAGCTCCTGCGTCGGGCTGGGGTAGGCCATGACGGCCTTGAAGAGGAAACGATCCTGTTGCGCTTCGGGTAGTGGGTAGGTTCCCTCGTACTCGATCGGGTTCTGGGTGGCCAGCACCATGAACGGGTCGGGCAACGGCAGCTGCTGACCTTCGAGGCTGACGCCGCGCTCTTCCATCGATTCCAGCAAGGCCGCCTGGACCTTGGCGGGCGCGCGATTGATCTCGTCCGCCAGCAGGATGTTGGTGAACACCGGTCCCTGGCGGACGCGGAAGGAGCGTGACTGCAGATCGTAAACCGACGTGCCGACGATGTCGGCGGGCATGAGGTCGGGCGTGAACTGCACCCGGCCGTATTGCACTGAGAGGAGCCGGGCAATGGTCTTGGCGAGCAAGGTTTTGCCGACACCCGGTACGCCCTCGAGCAGGACGTGGCTTTGCGCGATCAGCGCCAGAGCGCAGAGGCGGACCGCCTCCTCCTGGCCCACGATCGCCTTCGATGCTTCGGAACGAAACCGCGCGTAAAAGTCGGCAGCCTTCATGCGGACTCCTTGTGGTTCTCGACGGTCGATAGTGGATAGGCTAGGTCGTGCAGCCGCCGGGCCATGTCCAGCACCGCGGCCTCCGAGGCCAGCGCCGCAGGAAGCTCGGCCTCAGCCCGGGTTAATTCGGCGGCCGCGGCGGGCGAGCGCTGGGCGATCGTTTCCAGGAGCTGGCCGGATGGCGTCTCGCTGCCAAGCCCGACGCGTTCCGCCACGGTGCGACGCGTCGCCGCGAGCAACGTCTCCAGCGTGACCCGGCGAGCCCCCGTGCGATGAAGCAAGCTGCCCACGGCGGCCGCGTACTCCGCGCTGGAACGGTCCCCGGCCTGGAGCAGCGGAATCGGCGGACCGAAGGCGCGGCCGCGCATGGCGAGGCCCGCCACGATGACGATCACTGCCAGCGCAAGCGCCGCGCCCCACGGCGTCAGCACCCAGGCGGTCGCGGTCGGCGCGTTGCCGGCGATCTGCCCGTGATGAAACTCGTCGAAGAGCACGGCCCCACCATTGGGCGCAAGCGCGATCAGATCGGCGGCGAAGCGGCCGTTGTCGGCCAATCGCAAGTAGCCATTGCAAAGCACCAGCGGATCGGTCATGGCAATCAACTGGCCGGAGCCAACCGCCGTGCGAACCGCCATCACGTCGCCGGCCGCGTTTCGAAGCAGGGGCACCTGTAACGGCGACGGCTTGAAGGCGAGGGCGGTTGAGGAACCAGACAGGGAAGCGACGCCACCGAAGACGGGCGCCGCGGCGTGGGCTGAAGCTTCAACGGTGCGGCTCGTCAGGTGCAGTCCAAACTGGCTGTCCAGCTGCGGATCGCGTTCCTCGGTGGCATACACTGCCACGTTGCCGGCTCGCAGCCAGGTGTCGAGCTGTTGACTCTCGACGTTGCTGAAGCCCTCCGTCGGCCGGAAGACGAACAGCAGGGCGGGCGTAGAAGGAAGGGTGTAGTCGCCCTCGACCGCCCTGGTGGCGTGGCCGAGAGACTCGGCATAGAGTCGGAGTGCGGAGGTGCCGTTGCCGGCGTCGCTCGCCGAGCTGTGCTCCGGTGAATCACCTGTCGCGGTGCCGCGCAGTACCACGACGATCACGATCAGGACGACCACCCCGCCAAGCAGGATCCAGCGGCGGCGGCTCACGCGGCGCTCTGCCGGTAGCGTTGTGCCGCCTCGACCGCCTGCGCGTACATCGGCCGGTCGGGGGCACGCTGGCCGTAGCTCGCCTCTTCGAAGGAGCGAAGGAGCGGCCGCAGCTGCTCCGGATGCTCGGTCCGCGCAAACAGCTCGCGCACGGTGAAGGGGCTGCGGTCCCAGGCTCGTTCGCCGCTGATCTTGACCGTCACGCCGCCGGTCAGCGCTTGAATCGCGCCGAGGAAGTCGCCGGCCGCCGCCATCCGGTCCGCCTCGGCAAAGAAATCGACCGATGGGCGGACGGCCGAAGGCGCCGGTCGCGGGACAGCCTCGCGCCCGCCGCGACCGAGGGTTCCCCGAATCGGCCAGATGATGATGCCAAGGATGAAGAGCGCCGCCAGTGCCAGCCACACCCACAGCGGGATGCCCAGATGGAGGTTGCCGAGACCGAGCCATCGCAAGAAACGTCCCAGCGCGGTTGTGGCCGTATCCACGATCCGCTCCACGATCGACGGCCCCGAGGCGAGCCCGACGTAGCGTGGCATCGACAGGACATCGTTCAGCTGCTGGCGCGCGCGTTCCGGGTCCGGCGTGTCGACGCGCGCCTGCAGCGCGCTGTACAACGCCTGCAGTCGCTGGTCAGCGTCGGTAAGGTTGGGTGGCTCGGTGCCCAGGTCGCGCAGAATTTCCGGCTGGTTCGGTCCCGGCGCGGTGGCGAGGACCTGGAGAGCCTGCCCGATCGAGGGGGTATCGCCGCGTTCCGCGAACTGGACCAGCGTCAGCGCCCGATGGATGGCGTTGGTGTAATCATCGGCCTGGCTCGCGGACGCGGGCACCACTGCCGCCAGCGTGAGCATGAGCGCCGCCAGCAGCGGCCCCCCGCGCGCGAGCGAATGGCTGTTACGCCGGAGCAGGGCCCGGGGAGGTCTGCTGGGCGAGTTGGTCCAGGTCGAGGCCTTCCTTGCGAACCCGCAGGTCGAAATAGAGCAGGATGATGGCGATCGTGGTGATCGGGGAGACCACCGCGCTTAGCAATGTGCAATGATGGTCTGCAGGATTCCGACGATCAACAGGATGCCGAACGTCCGCCACCACGAGCCGCTGACGAGGTTCCAGCTCCGTCGCAGGCCCCGAATCGGCCCGATGTCCTCGGCCATCATCGCCGCCACGACCAGCAACCACCGCACTGCCAGGTAGATGGCGGCGCAAAACACCGCGATCCCGGGGAGGACCAGCAGGACGAATCCAATGCTCTCAGCAATGATCCAGCCGAGGAAAATCAGGATGACGAGCCCGAACAGTCCGAGCAGCGGCAGGTAACGGGCCAGGGTTTCGCGAAGCACCGAGCCGATCGACACGGGCCGTCCCAACGCGACATCGGTGACCGCCCGGTAGACGGCGCCGACGCTGATAGGAAGCAGGAAGAAGCCACCGATGAAGCCCAGGGCGAGTAACCCAAGGAGGTTCGTGAGCTGCTGACTGTTGAACGTCGGCGTCGAACTGCCGGTAGTGACAAAGAGGTTGGCGTAGGAAGCGGAGTTCAGTTTGTAGATGCCGGTAACGAGGCTCCACACCAGCCCGGGCACGGCGACCAGCAAGGCCACCCCCACGATAAGCGAGAAGTGCCGACGATACAGGCGAAACAGTTCGTCGAGGAGCTCAGGAAGGGGCATCGGCCGGAAGCGAATCGGCGCAGGGGTGGATGCCACGGCCCCCATCATGGCGGAAGGCGGCGCCGGTGTCTAGTTGTTTACGCTCAATTCGAGCAGGCGCAACTGCCGCCGCACGCGCAGCCGCCGGAGGTCGATGCGCTCGAGGCCTCGGCGGAGCCCACCACCGCGAAGGTGGAGAACATCGCCTTGGTGTTGGTGCTCTCACAGCTGGGGCAGACCTGGCGCTCGTCCCGGCTCGCATAACCGCCGAAGACGTCAAACGTATGGCGACACCTCAGGCAGGAGAACTCGTAGATCGGCACGTCAATATTGTAATGTTGTGCGCCCAAAAGTTCAGCAGTATGCGCTTCTTCTTCTCGAGTGGAACCGAAGCATCAATCTCACCGGGGCGCGGACGCTCGAGGAGGTTGAGGGGCTGATCGACGATGCCGGCGTCCTGGTCGAGGCGCCCTGGGGCGGCATCACCCGGGTGATCGATATCGGTAGCGGCGGTGGCCTGCCGGCGATCCCCCTGGCGGTCGAGATGCCGCATATCCAGTTCACCCTGTTGGAGGCCAACACGCGCAAGTGCGCCTTTCTCGAGCACGTGGCCGGGACGCTCGGCCTGGCGAACGTTTCGGTCGCCGCCGGGCGTGCGGAGGACCTCGGCCACCAGCCCGCGCTTCGCGAGCAATTCGACCGGGCGATCTCGAGAGCGGCGGCACGACCGGAGGTGCTGCTGGAGCTTGCCCTTCCCTTCGTTAGAACCGGTGGAGATCTCGTTGCCCAGGTCAGCCCCCTCGACCCAGTCGCGCTCGAATCGGCCGCCCTCCTCCTGGGCGGGGGGATGCCGCGCCTCGAGCACCCCGCCCGCGGCCATGCCCTCATGGTGGTGCCGAAGCTGGTCCCCACGCCGGCGCGCTTTCCGCGCCGAAGCGGGTTGCCGGGCCGCAAGCCGCTCGCGTAACGCACCGATTGGAGGTGGCGTTGCATGAACATGAGGTCGGCTCTCCGCCTAATTCCCCTGATGGCAATTGGCGCCGCGGCGGCCTTCCTGCTGGCTGGGCCGCTGACGTCTCTCTACAAGACCCACGCCGTGGCGGGCCGGCCTCAACCCTCCGCCTCGGGGACCATCGATCCGCACGCCTCGCCGACATCGTGCCCGGCCTCCCTCCCGATGCCAAAGACGGCGACCACCGTCACACCACCCACGGTGCCCGCGCTGCCCTTCACGGTGTGGGTCAACGAGCCACTGGGCGCAAAGGTGCGCGCCGGAGCGAGCTCATCGACGGCACAATTGGGCATCCTTTCGCAGGGCACCCAGGCGACCGCCGATCAGCGCGCGCCTGATGCCTCAGGCAACGTCTGGTACCACGTCAAGCAGGCGAGCCTCGCCGGGTGGGTGCGCTCGGACCTGGTCGTGTCGACGGCGCTCCACGCGGCCAGCGGCGTCGGTTGGAGCCTGATGCTGCCGCAGGGCTACCAGGTCGGCCCATCGTCCGATCCATCATTGACAACGATCGCAAAGAGCGGCGACGACCTTCCGTTCCTGATCTTGCAGACGACCTCCTCGGACACGCTCACCGTGCAGCTGCCGGCGCAGCTGCGCGCCGACATGGCGCCGGTCGCCGACCACACTACCGCGGTCCAGGTCTGGAGCTACACCCCGCTCAGCGAGCAGGTGTCCAGGGTTGCGCTCAACACCTGCAAGGTCACCTCAGCCTGGGCCCGTCCCGATCAGGGCTGGCCGTTTATGTCATCCGTGTACATCCACACCAAGGGCCGCAACTATCAGTTCTCGTTCTTTACCGCCGACCCCAATTCACCGGTGGTCAAGCAGGTCCTCGACAGCATCGCCCTAAGCTGAGCGTGTGAGCGGCACCCGCTGGGAGAAAGCCGCCGAGGCGTACGCCACCGGCGAGCACAAGTCAGGGCGCGAGCTGCA
>VBFX01000009.1:0-18677 GCA_005889395.1 Chloroflexota bacterium | reverse complement strand
ACCCGGTCGCAACGATGCTGGCCACGGCGCGACGCCTCTCTGCTGAGGCGGGCGTTCGTAATGCCGACTTTGTCGAAGCGATCGCCGAGCGGCTACCCTTCCCAGACGCGAGCTTCGACATCGTCACCACCCGATTGGCCGCGCATCACTTCGATGATGTGCCGCTCGCGTTCCGCGAGGTGGCGCGCGTGCTGCGGCCAGGCGGGGTCTTCATCTTCGTCGACACCCTCGCGCCGGAGGACGCGGAGAGCGCGACCTATCAGGACGAGGTCGAGACGCTGCGCGATCCGACCCACCGGCGCATCTACACGCAGCGAGAGTGGATCGCGTTTTGCGAGCAGGGCGGCCTCCGCATCGAGAAAACGGAGGTGGTGCGCAAGGCCCACGACTTCGAAGCCTGGCTCGAGCGAGGCGGCGAGGACGCGGCGACACAGCAGCGGGTGCGCTCTCGTTTCCTCGACGCTCCAGCATCGGCAGTGCGTGATCTCCAGATCGTCGTCAACGACGCAAAGGTGAAATCGTTTACCGACCGCAAGCTGGTGCTCGCGGCGCGGCGTTGATTCGACCTGCATTGAGCACCGATCGAGCTGCGGTCGAACGCCTTCTGGGTCCGGTCATGGATTGGATGATTGGCGGCGGCGATCCCTGGCAGATGGACCTCGATTATTGGGAGCGGCGTCGGCAGATGATGAATGAAGGCGAGACCTTTGGCGGCCCTCCGGGAGAATACCTGAGCAACATCGATACGGCCATGGACGCCTTCAGCCCGGATGCGGACCCGGATTGGCATCAGATCGACGAAGCCCAGCTGCGCCGAGAACTCGAGGCGGCGATCGGAAACCTCAAGCGGATCGGGTACTTAGACTGATGGCGCCTTAGAACGCCGAGACAAGGTCGGCGGACCCTACGCTCGGCCCTCTCGGAGTGAGGTCACCGCTTTCGCGATGCGTCGCTCGCGAGTCTCGGGTGTCTTGGCGGACGCGATCGCGATCACGATCCGCTGCTTGTTGCTGAAGGACAGCCCCTCGAAGAGACGTTTGGCGGCTGGGTCGCGGGTGAGCGCGCGCGAGAAGTCGGGCGGCACCGTGACCTCGCGAGGCGCCATGTCGAGCTCGACATCGACATCGACCTTGTCGCGGGCGGCGACGCCGGCGGCCTCACGAACCTCGGCGCTGATCGGGAGCATGAACCGCCCACCCATCGAGGCCACCGTGCTCCGGTACGTGTAGCCCTTGATCGTCACGCGAACCGCGGGTTTCTTACTCGAGCCGAGTTTGGTGACGACCGCTGCCGGCACCTCGATGCCGGTAGCGGTCTTGCCTGCGAGCTCGATGGTGGCGCGAAACTTCATCGGTTTCCCTTGGTCACGCTTGCTACGGGTGGGGAGACCTGGAGTAGCTGTGAGAACCGGATGTGATTGCCGAAGGGATCGCGCAGACCGCAGTCGATGCCGTAGGGTCGCTCGGTCGGCTCCTCGGTGAACTCGACACCCCGCCCGCGAAGTTCGTTGTAGGTCTTCCGGCAATCGTCGGTCGTGAAGAACAGGTTGCCGCCGGTCGCGCCTTTCGTCACCAGCTCGCGCACCTGCTCGGCCGTCTTTCCATCCATCGCCGGCGCCCCCGGTGTCTCCAGCAGGATCTGGCGGGTATCGCCGGGCACGTTGACGGTCAGCCAGCGCATGAACCCCAGGTCCTGGTCGGTGTTGACCTCGAGCCCAAGCTTGCCGACGTAGAAGTCGAGCGCCTTGTTCTGGTCGAGAACGTAGATCGATGAGATCAGAAGAGCGTTGAACATTTGATGGACCTCCATGATGTCGGGATTGATGTCGTCTCCGACGCTAGACGATGTCTCTCGCTTTGGCTTCTCCAAAACTGCTCGGTCGTGTCCAGGCCATCGCGAAGCAGGTTGGGACGGCGACGATCGGCCCGCGCTCACGGTAGGTGGTTGGCGCCTCACCGACGATGTCGCGAAAGATGCGGCTAAAGGTGCCCAGGCTGGTGAAGCCCACATCCAGGCAGACGTCCGTCACACTCCGGTTGGTGGCGCGCAGCAGAAACATGGCTCGTTCGACCCGCCGGCGCTGGAGGTAGCGGTGCGGCGTCTCGCCAAAGGTAGCGCGGAAGGTGCGGATGAAGTGCGCTTCCGAAACATTGGCGATCCGGGCGAGCGTCGCGAGGTCGAGCGGTTCGGCATAGGCGCGGTCCATAGCGTCGCGGGCTCGCAGCATCCGCCGGTTGACCTCCTCGACGGCACGGCTCATCTCCTTCCCGTTCCTACGGCGAAAGTCCGCGGATCGCCGCCTCGGCCGCGGCGCGTTCGTCCCAGGGCTGCTTGCCACGGCCGATGAGGATGCTTCGTTCGTGCCCTTTGCCGGCCAGCAGGACGGTATCCCCGGGGCCGGCGCGGCGGACCGCATGCGCGATCCCCTGCCGCCGGTCCTCGATGCGGGCATACTGCTCGCCCTCAGTCCAGCCGACCTCTTCCGCACCCGCCGCAATGTCGCTGAGGATGGTCATGGCGTCCTCTTCGCGCGGGTCTTCGTTGGTGAAAACGGCGTAGTCGCTCAGGCGGGCGGCGATCTCGCCCATCCAGGGCCGCTTCTCGCGGTCGCGGTCACCCGCGCTACCGAAGACCGCGATCAGCTTCCCACGCGTGATGGGCCGCAGCTCGCGCAGGACCTTCTCGAGGCTCTGCGGCGTATGCGCGTAATCGATGATCACGCTGAACGGTTGACCGAGGTCGACGCGCTCCATCCGGCCGCTGACACCGCTGTAACTCTCAAGCCCCGTCCGAATCTCGGCAAGCGTGAGTCCGATGGCGACACCGGCCGCGACCGCCGCCAGCGCGTTGGCGGCGTTCCAGCGGCCGCTCAACTTCAACCGCAGAGCCAGGGGCCCGAGCGGTGTCGTAGCCTGCACCCGCAAGCCCTCCGGGGTCGCCTCGACCCGCTCAGCCTTGAGATCCGCATCCAGCTGAAGCCCGTACGTGATCCGCCGGGCGATCGGTCGTTCGACGAGGTATGCGTAACTTGGGTCGTCGCGGTTGAGCACTGCCGTTTTCTCGATGCCCTTGCGGGCACTGCCGGCTGTCAGGTCGATCAGCTGCGCCTTCGCCTCTCGGTACGCCTCGATCGTCTTGTGGAAATCGAGGTGCTCGTGCGCGATGTTCGTGAAAACCGCGAGATCATACTCGACTCCCAGCACGCGTTGTAAGGCGAGCCCGTGCGAGCTGGTCTCGATCACCGCGTACTTGAGCCCAGCATCGCGCATGCGAGCCAACTGCTCCTGCACTTCGAGCGCCTCCAGCGTGGTTTGGCGCGAGTCGTTTGGATCGACGGCGTCGCCCAAACGGATGTCGACCGTGCTCATCGAGCCGACACGCCGGCCGGCGCTCAGCAGCATCTGGTGGATCATGGTCGTCGTGGTCGTCTTGCCATCGGTTCCCGTCACGCCGATGACCACCATGTCCGCGCTGGGGTGACCGAACAGGGTGCTCGACATGAGGGCGAGCGCCCGGCGCGTGTCCGGCACCACCACCTGCGGCCAGGCGGTGCCGGCCCGGCGCTGCACCACGGCTGCCACCGCCCCATCTCGCAGTGCCGTTTCGACGTAGCGGTGACCGTCGGTGTGCGTGCCCGCGATGGCGACGAAGCAGTCGCCCGGTTTCAGGCGCCGGGAGTCGTAGCAGAGGCCGGTGATCTCGGGGTCCGTTGGCGGTGCTTCGAGCACCTCGACGCCCTCGAGGAGGCGGCTCAGTTTGATGCCAGTCACCGAAACGACATGATGCTACGCTCAGGCCGATGGCCGCCACGATGCGATCGGCCCGCATCGGCGCGCGTGACTTCACGTGGGGCGCGCGCACCTATGTGATGGGCATCGTCAACGTGACCCCCGACTCGTTCTCGGGAGATGGCGTGACGGATGTCGGGACCGCCGTCGCCCAGGCCAGGCAGATGGAACAGGATGGCGCCGACCTGATCGATATCGGTGGGGAATCGACCCGTCCGGAGACCTGGGCGGGTCAGGGACTGCGCGCCGAGGAGGAATTGTCGCGCGTCATCCCCGTCGTGGAGCTGGTGGCAGCCGCAGTCGCCGTGCCGGTCTCGATCGACACCTATAAAGCTCAGGTTGCGGAGCGAGCGCTCGCGGCCGGCGCCACCCTGGTCAACGATGTCTGGGGACTCCGGCGCGATCCGGCGATGGCCGGGGCGGTCGCTCACGCCGACGCCCCGGTGATCCTGATGCACAACAAGCCCGGCGGCGGCTACCGAGACCTGATTGGCGAGATCGCCCAGAGCCTGCTGGAGAGCGTCGAGGTGGGCCGGGCCGCCGGCATCCGCGACGATCGCATCATTCTCGACCCCGGCATCGGATTCGGGAAGACGCGCGAGGAAAACCTCGAGATCATCCGCCGTCTGCCGGAACTGCGCCGGCTGGGGTTTCCACTCCTGATCGGCCCTTCGCGGAAGTCGTTCATCGGCAAGACGCTGGACCTGCCTGCCGGCGAACGGCTGGAAGGGACCGCCGCCGCGGTCGCGCTGAGCATCGCGGGGGGCGCGGATATCGTCCGGGTGCACGACGTCAAGGCGATGGTCCGCGTGGCGCGCATGGCGGATGCCATCCGGGGAACGTGACACGGGTGTGGCTGGCGTTGGGGAGTAACCTCGGCGATCGAGCCGCGTACCTGCAGAGAGCGCGCCAGGCGTTGCCCGAGGCGGGCATCACGGTGCGGCGGGCGTCTCGCGTCGCGGAGACTGAGCCGATCGGCGTGGAAGACCAGCCACGCTTCTTGAACCAGGTGCTCGAGGTGGAGACATCACTCGAACCTCGGCCATTGCTCGACACCGTGAAGGACATCGAGCGGCAGCTTGGCCGCACCGCCCGCCAACGATGGGGGCCACGAGAAATCGACATCGACATCCTGCGCTACGACGGTCGGTCCGTCGACGAGCCCGGCCTGCACATCCCCCACGCCGAGCTGCAGAACCGCCCTTTTCTCCTCGAACTCCTCGAGGACCTGAAGGTCAGATGAACGAACCGTTACGCGTCGCCTGGCTCGGGCATCAGAGTGGCCGCGCGGGCGATGGCCTTCTCACCTATTCGCGCGAGACGGTCGCCGGGCTTCGGGCGCGCGGGGTCAAGATCTTCTTCGTCCATCACGGCACGCTGGCGGCGATCACCGACGACGGGCTCACGCTCCGGTCCCTAACCGGCAGCCACCGCTACATCATCTCCTCGCCCAGGACGAAGCGCAGTATCACCGATCTCCTGCGCCGCGAGAAGGTCGACCTGGTCCATGTCTCGCTCAGTTTCTCGACACTGATCGATTTCGGACTCCCCGAACTGTGCCACGAGCTCGGCCTGCCCGCCGTCGCCACCTTCCACGTGCCCTATGACTCTCGCTTCGGGCTCTGGCAGGGCATCAGCACGGCGGTCTACCGTCTCTATGCCCAGTCACTTGCCAGTTTCGACCGCGTCATCATCTTTTCCGAGCAGCAAAAGGGCCTGCTCGAGCACTACGGCGTCCCGGCCGACAACATCGCTGTGATCCCCAATGGCGTCGACGTGGAAAAGTATTCGCCCGGAGTATCGGACTACAAGCAGACGCTCGACGCCGGTGCGCTGGTGGGCTACCTCGGCCGCGTCGATCCCGAGAAAAACGTCGACCTGTTGGTGCGCGCCTTTCAGGATGTCGATGCACCCGACGACGTCAAGCTGGTGGTCGTCGGGAGCGGGAGCGAGAAGCGTCGCCTGGATCGACGCTATGGAAGCAACCGCGTCGTCTTCACCGGACAGGTGCTCGATGAAAGCGAGCGGATCGCCATGTTGCGGGCCATGGACATCTTTGTGCTGCCGTCCATGGTTGAAGGCTTGTCGCTTTCACTGCTCGAGGCGATGGCCTGCGGCGTGGCTCCGGCGGCGACCGACGTCGGCTCCGACGGTGAGGCGCTGCGCGGGGCGGGTATCGTCCTCGACACCAAGGATCTCGACGGACAGCTGCGGCTGGCGCTGCGCACGTTGATCGAATTCCCCGACTTCCGCCGAGAGCTCGGCCGGCGC
This sequence comes from Chloroflexota bacterium, assembly GCA_005889395.1. Lineage (GTDB taxonomy): Bacteria > Chloroflexota > Dormibacteria > CF-121 > CF-121 > CF-13. The sequence continues at coordinate 12,618 of VBFX01000009.1, read as the reverse complement.
GCCCGCGCGCGCGCCGTCGAGCGCTTCAGCCTCTCGGACAACCTCGACCGGCTGCTGTCGGTTTACCGCGAGCTGCGACCGGCCGCAGGCGCCGCTGCCTCCTGACGCGGGTCAGGTCAAGAATTCGTGCGCCATCCAGCCGCGACCACTCAGGTGCCACCAGATGTGCCCATCACGATAGATGGGCGCACTGTCGACATCGACAACCGTCCCGTTGGATAGACAGGCCACGACATGCGAGCTGAGCCCTGGCGCGTCGCGCACATTGGCGCAGCCGGAAACCTTGACCAGGTCCTGCGGCCCGGGAATATCGCCAGTGGCTTGCGCGCAGCGGACGTTGACGTAATGCCAGCCGGCCGCGTCGTCGTAGAGGAACACAAAGCAAGCCGCGCCACCCCCGCCCGACGCGCCGCCCAGCTGGGCATAGAAGGTTCCGGCGTTGGTGCCAACCATCGCCCGTGAGGGACTGCCGACCTGGAAACAGACCTGGCTGCCGCTGCAGGTCTTCGCATCGACCGCGTGGAGGTCGAGCTCGGCCGCCGGCTTTCCTGCGGCAATCATCGCCGCCTCCTCCTGTGACGTCGCTGGCCGCCCGACACAGAGTCCAGGTAACGGATTGACGGCGCAGGTTGAGGCCGAGGGCGTCGGCGATGGCGCGACTGATGGTGAGGGCGATGCCGTATCAGCCGGTGCGTGACCATCAGGGCCATCGCCCCCATGACCACCATCCTTTTCCACGTCATTGCCAGAGACATAACGCAGGATGGGAGGAGTTAGTTTCTCGGAGGCACGCCTGCCGCTGGTTGATTGCCGACGCCAGCGCGAGGTTAGGCGAGTTTGCCGGCGCTTGTGAAGCGGTAGCCGATGCCCGGTACCGCAAGGATGAAGAACGGGTGTGAGGGATCTTGCTCGATCTTCCGACGCAGATTGCGGATGTGGACGTCGATGACCCTCGTCTCGATCGGGTACTCATAGCCCCACACGTGGTTGAGGATCTTCTCGCGAGACAGCACCTTGCCCGCGTTCGAGGCGAGGAACGCCAGCAGGTCGAACTCGGTGTGCGTCAGCGTTACCTCGCTCGAGTCGTGGAAGACGCGGCGCTCGTTGAGGTCGATCACCAGGTCTTTGAACTCAAGCCGTCCCTGGTTGACCGCTTCCTCCTCCTGGCGCGCCTTGCGCAGGTGGGCGGCGATGCGCGCCAGCAGCTCGCGAGTCCGGAAGGGCTTCGTGATGTAGTCGTCCGCGCCAATCTCCAAGCCGACGACCACGTCGATCTCTTCGGTCTTGGCGCTGAGGATGATGATCGGCACGCGAAGGCCCGCCTTGCGAATGTCGCGACACACATCGAACCCGGAGACGTCGGGCAGCATGATGTCGAGGAGGATCAGGTCGGGCTTGCTCACCTCGATCCGGCGAAGCGCCTCGCCGCCGGTCTCCGCCTCGACCACCTCGTACCCCTCCTTCTCCAGGGCGAGATGGACCGCCTTGCGGATCATGGCTTCGTCGTCGACGATCAGGATCTTCTTCGCGGGGGGCATCGGTTACTGCGCGCCGACGGCAACGCGTGGCCGCGTCCGGGTGGTGGCCTCGGCGCGGGGCAAGATGACGGTGAACACAGTGCCCTTCCCGTGGCGACTGCGCACGTGGACCTGGCCGCCGAGCATCGTCACCAGGCTGCGCACGATGTACAACCCCAATCCGGTGCCGGAGGTGCGCCGCACGATCGGGTCGTCGGCACGGTAGAACTTCTCGAACAGCCGGGGCATGTGCTCCTTGCGGATTCCGACCCCCTGGTCTGAGACCTCGAATCTCACTGCCGATTGGTCGGCGCGCGTGTTGAAGGTGATCTGGGTTCCGGGTTCGGAGTATTTTATGGCATTGGTCAGCAGGTTCACCAGGATCTGGTGCAGCTTGCGGGCCTCACCCATGACCGGTGGCAGGTCCTCGGGGACCCGGCACTTGAGGCTGCGCCCGTTGAGCATCGGCCGCACCTCGTCACAGACGTGCCCGACCACCGACCCGATATCGACGCGCGACAAGTCGACGGAGATGCGGCCGGAGTCGATCCGGCTCACCGCCAGGATGTCACCGATCAGACGCTCCATCCGGTCCGCCTGGCCGTGCAGGTCTTGCAAGAGCTCGATCGTCTCCAGCTCAGGCGTGACATCGTGGATGATGATCACCGCCGCGTCGGGCGTCTTCCCCTTGAGGCGGATGGGCGACACCGAGTAGGAGACGCGTACCGGGTCGTCGCTGGTGCGCAGCCGGAACAGGTAGGCGAAGTGGGTGTTGATGCGGGTGCCGAGCCGCAGCGCGCGCCGTAGCGCGCCATTGGGCGCGCAGAGATTAACGCCGGTCTCGGTGCGCACCTCGAGGATGTCGGCGGCCGGCCGCCCGATCGCATCCCTCGAGGCCCATCCAGTCAGGCGCTCGCCGACGGCGTTCAACGACAGGACGGTCGTCTCGCGGTCGACGAGGATCAGGGCCTGGGGGAATTGCTCAAAGGCCTGCTCGGAGAGCGTTCGCTCCCTCGCCATTCACCGCAGTATATGCACTGGGACGCGGACTTTCGCCTTCAATTGCTGAAGGCGCCGTTCGAGCTTGAGCGGAACCGGGCGTAGGACCTGCTCGTAAAGGCCGATATAGCGGACCGTCTCGCCGCCGAAACCGGTCTTGAAACGGTAGAGCCCGAACCACGGATGGTCGGGCGCCGGTTCCTCTGGGATCCCCCACCAGTCATAGGTATCGCAGCCGAGCGCCTTAAAGTCGAGCATGGCCTGCCAGTGCAGCAGGTAATTCGGCATCAGCTCGCGCTTGCGGTCGCTCGAGCCGCCGAAGAGGTAGTAGGCCGTCGTTCCGAAACGAAAGACCATGATGCCTCCCAGGGTCTCGCCCTCGTGCTCGGCGAGGTAGAGCCGTACCTCGTCGGACGGGCCGAAGAGGTCGAGCGCGGCCTGGTAGTAGGCGACACCCGGCAGGTGGATGCCCTGCCGCCTGCCGGTGTCGGCTGCCAGGCGGGCGAAGGTCGCCACATCGCGCGAGGCGCGCACCGTAACCCCCTTCTTTTCCGCCAGGTTGAGGTTGTAGCGGGTCTTCGGCTTGAATCCCGCCTTGAGCGACTCCGGGTCGAGGTCGATGCGCAGGAGCCGCGTCGCCTCCGGCTGGACGGCCTTGCCCTTGCGAAAGCCGCGACCCTCGAAGAAGGCCGGCCACTCATCCCCAACTCGGGCGTTTGGCTCGACCCGGAGAATCAGCCCCCGGCCGGTGGCGGCACGGTGATCGAGGGCATCCAGCATCAGCAAGCGCTCGCGCTCGGCCACCACCGGCCCGCGCGGTACGTAGTAGACCGCGCCCCCGGGGTAGAGGCTGGCGCTGCGCAGCAACGAGCACACTCCGGCGTGGCCATCGTGGACGGCGAGCCGCTCGACGCGCCACCCGAAGCGCGATTGCAGCTCGCCCCACTTCCAGCTCTGCAGCAGGTTCGCCCCAGGCTGCGCCAGCAGCAACTCGTCCCAGGCCTGCGCGCCCAGCCGCTCGCCAGGCGTGACGGCGAGCGCGGTCTCAGACAAACTCGGGCTGACCCGCGCGCGCAAACCGCTCCGCTAGACGAATCGTCAGCGTCGCAGCGCGATTCACCGGGAGGTCGTAAAGCCCGATGAACCGCAACATCCGCCCGTTGAAGCGCGACTTGAAGACGTAGTAGCCGTAGCCGCGCTGCCCTGGCTGCGGATCCAGCGGCACCCCCCACATGTCATACGTGGTGCAACCCCGGCGCTGGGCATCCTCGATCGCCCGCCAGTGGAGCAGGTAACCGGGCTTCAGGTTCCTGGCGTCTCCCCGCGTGCCGCCGTAGAGGTAAACCAGCTTGGACCCGAAGAAGAGCATCACGGCTCCGGCCAGCAAGCGATCCTCGTGCCGGGCGAGGTAAACCGCCACCTGGCCGCGCTCGCGGAAGAGGGCGAGCAGATCCTGGTAATAGGTATGCCTGCGGATCGTGAACTGCTCGCGGGCGGCGGTCTCTTGGAGCAGTTCATAGAAGCTGTCCATCGCCGCCGAAGCCTCCGAGGCCTCGACCGTGATCCCCTGCTTGATGCCCGCGCGGATGTTTCGCCGGGTCGACTCCTTAAGGCGCATCATCGCCTCGTCACCGCCGCTGATGTCGACGACCCAGGTGGCCTGGTGCTGTATGGGATGACGGCTCGGCAGCGCGCCCGACTCGGTGAGCACCGCCCGCTGGGCATCGGTACTCCACTCCGGGTCAACCTTCAGGACGGTGCCGCCCTCCTGGGCGAGACGCTCGCGCAGCGCCTGCCAGAACGCCGGCCACTGGTCGAGGTGGCCGTCCAGGATGGGCCCGCGCGGGGCATAGTTGAGGGCCAGCCCACCCGGAAGACCGCGACGCAACACGGCCGCGGCTCCGATGGGTGTCCCGTGGTCGGTCCAGAAGTAGCGCTGAACTCCCCAGCCATAGCGCGCTTTGAGGCTGCCCCAGGCCCAAGCTTGCAATACAGAAGCATCGCCAGCCTGAGAGACGAACGCGTCCCATGCCGAGGCGTCGTCGCAGGGCCTCAATTCGGGCATGCCTTGACAGCTTAACCCGGCTTTGGGAAGAGCGCGCCACAGCGCGTCGCTGACAGTTCGGTTATCGTATTTGGCCTGTGCTAGCATTGGAAGGAAATCTCGGGGCGGTGGGAGGCTTTTGTTGAGTACCATCGAGCAGGCGCCGGGGCTTCTCGATAACAGGGGTTCGCTCAACCAGACTCCGCTGCTCACCCTGTTGCAATCGAAACAAGCCCAGCGCGCTACCGGTACACTTCAGGTCCGAAATGGCGGTGAGGCGTACTCGCTGTTCTTCTTGTTCGGGCACCTCTTTCACGCCTACGGCAATGGCAGCCAGGGGGAGGACGCAGTTTTCACACCGCTCTCTTGGCGGCAAGGCGATTACTCGTTCGATCCGAAATCCAAGCTCCCCACCGAAGAAACAATTACGGCGCCGACCGCCGACATCCTCGCTGAGGCCAAGCGACGGGGCGTCCCGGGCGCGGACAACGGACCCGCGCCGGCTCGCGAGTCGGCGCCGTCCCAGGGCGCCGCTCCTGTCCCATCGACGCCAGCGCAACCCCACGTCAGCGAGCGCCCGGTCGTGAGCCAACCCCCGGCCGCTGCCCAACCGGCGGCCACACCGGAGGAAGGGCCGCCGGCGACCGAGCTCTACCCGCTGCCGGTCGGCAAACTGGTGTACGAGTCGCTCAAGACCGCCTTCGTCGATTTCCCCAAACTGCTCCGCTCGCTGAGCGGCGACCGGCTCACCGGATACCTGCGGCTGACCGGGCTCGCGTCGCGCGGCATGATCCTCTTTTACCAGGGCAGCTTGATTGAAAGCTTCTACGACGGCGGCGCGGTGGTCTCCACCGGACGCACGGCCTTCTCCCTGTTCAAGAACGACGTCGACCGGGGCGAAGGCAGCATGGATGTCATCGAATTGTCCCCCGAAGTGGTCACCGCCATCTATCAGCTGCTGACGGCGCCGACCATCCTGCAGGGCTTGCTGGCTCGCTTCGTCGATATCCGCGCCCTGCTCGAGTATCTCCAGGAAGAGAAGATCCATGGCAGCCTCCTGGTCCGCGCCCCCGAGGAGATGGGCATCGTCCTGTTGCGCGACGGCCAGCTGCTGGGCGCCTTTACTCGAGGGCAGCCACAATTGATGCAGGACCCTGAGATCGTGACCCGGCTCTGCGCCGATGCCAAGACCCGCATCGAGGTGAAGGCGGTCGCCGACCTCGAGGAACCGGCGTCGGTGAGCCTCGAAGAGATGCTCGCCATGACGCCGTCGGTCCCCTCGACCGTCTACCGGCCCTCCCCGGCGCCGGTGCAGGCCGGCCCCGCGGCGCAGGCCCAGGCCCCGCCACGCGTCCCGAGCTATCAACCGCCGCCTCAACCCGCCCAGCCCCCGGCGGCCGGGGAGCCGGACATCGACTGGCCGGCACTGATGAGCCAGCTGAATCAGATGGCTGACAACGCGCTGCAGAACCGGTCGAAGAAAGTCAAGGAGATGCTCGGCTCGACCGAGCACAACGTCGATGCGCTGGACCGGACGATCGACCGGATCTCGCAGACCTCGATCATGTTCGTCGATCCGGCCCGGCTGACCAACCTCGCCAACGAGATGCGACAGCTGCTCGAAGAGCAAAGGTAGAGCCGCCGCCGCTGGACCTCGCAAGGCACCCATCTCGCTAACCTTCTAACCGGGCATGCGCCGCGGAGTCTTTGTGATCTTGGCATTGTTGGGGCCTCTCGCCTGCGCCTGCGCGCTCAACCCTCCTCGCATCGTCAGCATCTCCCCGGGACGTGAAGCGGCCGACGTCGCGACCAATCAGGCGATCACCATCACCTTCGACCGGGCGATGAACCACGAATCGGTGGAGCAGCGGTTCGGGCTCAGCCCCACCTTGTCGGGCTGCAATGGATCTAAGAACTGCCACTTCGCCTGGAGCGGCAACACGCTGACCTTCATCCACGCCCACGTCAACTTCGACGTTTCCACCGCCTATCAGGTTTCGATGCATGCCGGCTACGCCGATGCCACCGGGCAGCAGAATGGCCTCGAGCACTCCTGGCACTTCGTCACCGAGGGGCGACCTGCGCTGGTGACGGTCGATCCCCCCGACAACGCGACGGCGGTTGCCCCTGATCGCAACATCGTCCTCAGCTTCAGCCGCCCGATGCGGGCGGATTCGATGCGGGCCGCCGTCCAGCTCAGCCCCGACACCCCCTTCTTGCTGCGCTCGAAGCCGGGCGGCGACGGCGCCCAGTTCGAGATCATCCCGACCGCGGTACTCCAACCCAACCAGAGCTACACCGTCTCCGTCGACCGGCCGCTCGACATCCACGAGAACGCCGTCTATGGGCGCGTCCAAACCCGCTTTAAGACTGGACTGCTGGGCCTGTCCCGAAAGATCGGGTACCTCGTGGCGCAGCCAGGCCAGCCGGCCTTCGCGGTGGGGATCGTTGATCCCCACGCGGATGGCTTCCTGGGCCGGTCGACGCCGAAAATCATCTACCGGCTCAGCGCCCAGAGCCAGCTCGAGGACGCCATCCTCTCCTTTGATTGGTCGCCGGACGCCCAGCGCCTCGTGGTGGTCCAGGCGCCGCGCAACGCGGATAGCGGCCCGATCCAGATCGTCGACGTAGCGACCGGCACCGTGATTCGACCCGGAATCAGCGGGTCGGCCGTCTACTGGTCGCAGGACGGCACCATCGTCTACCGGCGAGACGGCACGCTGCGGCGCTTCCGTCCATCAACGCTCGAGGACGTTGGCCTCACCGATTCGGTGGACGGGCGGGTCAACGACCCGGTCGCGCTGAGCCCGGACGGCAAATCGATCGCCTACAGCACTGCGGACGCGCAGGGCGTCAACCATCTGTGGATCCTGAACCTTGATTTGCGCAGCCGCTACCGGCCGATCGGGCTCGACGATCCGGCCGACCACCCGGCCTGGTCGCCGAACGGGACCAAGCTGGCCTTCCGGCGGCTGACCGCGAGCGGGCCGGAACTCTGGGTCTACGACCTTTCGGCCAGCGGGGCCGGCGCCTACCGCCGCGGTGGCCCGCTGGATGTCACGGGGGCCGCCTGGCTCAATGACAACAGCACGGTCTTTGTCGCTACCGGCACGGGAGACTCGGCGGCCCTCTACCGCGTCAACATCTTCTCGGCCGGCGAGGCCGGCGGCGTGGTCAAGGTCACCGGAAGCAAGGATGCGCCGAATGGCTCGACCCCCAACACACCCGTCTACGATCGCCGGATCGGGTTCATCGGCCAGGTGGATCATCTGCCCCAGGTCTACGTGATGAACGGGGACGGCTCGCGCCCGCAGCAGCTGACCGAGTGGGAGGCCGATTACCCCTATACCGGCCAGGCGCCGAACTGGGTGCCGATCGGTTAGGCGGCGCGCGGGAGGGTGTCGTCGGGCGCGATCTCGAGATTGGCTGGCGGCTTCAAGTAGTTGGCATGGAAGTAGGCGCGCACCCAGACCGTGAGAAGCATGGCAATCGCCATCAGCAGGGCCGACGACCAGAAGGGCATGCTCACCTGGAGGCCGTACATCCAGCCAGCGATGGGGTAGGCGACGATGACCACCGCGCCGGTGACCAGGGCGAAGAGCCCGTAGCCCTTGGCCATGGCGTAGTCCGGCAGCACCTCGCCGATCACCGCGGTCATGACCTGACGGAACGACCAGAACGCCCCGCGCAGGAAGAAGGCGACCCCAAGGATCGGTAGGGCCATCGAGGAAAGGAGCAGGACCGCGGAGACGACATACGCCGCCTCAAAGCAGAGAACGATGACCACGCTGCCAAGTGTGCGGCGCAGCCGCCCGAGGCTCAGGCCCATGATGACCGAGCCCAGATAGAGCACGCTCATCAAGACCCCGATCCAGAAGTTGTCGACGTGGGCCGACTCGCGGGCGAAGAGCGCGGTGAAGGTCCACGGGATGAAGATGATGGCCGTGACGAGCGTGAACAGCGAGAGCATGACCCGGTAGGCCGGGAAGCGCATCAGGTCTCGATAGCGGATCGACGGCACGGTGAACCGAGGCGTTGGTTTGGCCGGCAGGAAGGCGATGCAGACGGTCGCCAGGACGAAGAAGGCGAAGGACATCCAGAAGAGCGCACTCAGCGGGACGACCTGGGCCAGCCAACCGGATAGGACGCTGGAGGCGATCAGGCCGAGCGAGTAGGCGGAGAAGACCGTGGTCATGACGGCCGCGATCCGGTCGCGCGGCACGCCCAGGGAGAGATAGACACTGATCGCGGGCGTGTTGAAAACCGAGACCTGGAGGAAGAGGACCCCGAGGGCGGTCCAGCCCCAGTGAGGCGCCAGCGCGTAGCAGAGCGGCGCCGGCACGGCGAGCATCCAGCCGGCGATCACCGTCTTGCGCAGGTCGCGGCGCTCGGCCAGCCCGGTGCCCGGCAGCATCACCAGCGTCGCCACCAGCATGCCGATGGCGGCCAGGATGCCAATCTCGAAGGCGCTCGCGCCCAGCTGCCGCTGGTAAATGACCCCGAAGGCGATGAACGGGCCGGCGCCCAAGCCGGAGAGCCCGTGGGCGCAGAACAGCAGCCAGCCGCCGCGGTCGATCCGGACGCGAATCTCGGGCCGGTGGCCGCCCACCTCGGCGGGACGCGATCGACGCGCGCGAGCGGGCAGCACATCGGTATATCGCGCCGCTCACGGCGACCCATCGGGCGGGCCGGCGACGAACCGGTGAAAGCGCCGGAGCGCTGCTAGGCCGCGACCGGCTCGTCGAGACTGATGCGACGGTGCCAGCGCGCGAGGCCGCGCGGCGCCCACCAGTTGGCCCGACCCAACAGCCGCATCACGGCGGGGACGATCAGCGCCCGTACCAGCGTGGCATCGAGGGCGGCAGCCAGCGCGAGGCCCAGACCAATCGACTTGATCAGGACCACGTCGGCGAGTCCGAAGGCGAGGAAGACGGCCACCATGATGGCGGCGGCGCCGGTGATCAGCCGGCCACTCTTCTCGAGTCCGTTGGCCACGGCCTGGGTTGTATCTCCGGTGCGCCGGTACTCTTCCTGGATTCGGCTAATGAGGAGCACCTCGTAGTCCATCGACAGCCCGAAGACGATGCAGAAGAGCAAGACGGGAACCGAGGGGTCGAGCGGAGCGGCCGTGAAGTTCAACAAGCCACTGAGGTGACCTAACTGGAAGATCCAGACGAGTGCGCCGAATGAGGCACCGATCGACAGGATGTTCATGATCACCGCCTTGAGCGGGAGCACCACGGATCCGGTCAGCAGGAAGAGCACGAGATAAGTCACGATCATCACGTAGGCGACCGCCAGCGGAATCTTTTGCAGGATGAAGTCGGTGAAATCGATGGAGAAGGCCGCAACCAGCAGGCTGCTGCCCGAGGGTGGGGTCATGCTCCGGAGCGAGTGGACGATGGCGCGGGAGGCATCACTCTCCTGGCCATGCTTGGTGACGACCGAGAGGACCGCGATCTGCGAGCCCGTCGTCCCATGAACGATCGCCTGGAGCCGGGCGGGCTGCTTGATGCGCTGCGCAAAGTCATAAAGATCGCCCACGCGTTCGGTCGTCAGTGGGCGGCCACGTCCATAGCTGACGACGACGTTGAAGCGCGTCTGACCCTGGCCGGGAAACTTCTGTAGCTGGTCGTAACCGCGCCGGGTTTCGGCGGCTGGGGGCAGCATCCCGACATCGCCGTTCGCGATCTTGATTTGCAAGAACGGTGACGCCATCAGCAGGAGCAGCGCGACGATCGGCAGCAGTACCAGCAGCGGCCGCCGCATGACACGCAAGGCGAGGCCGTGCCAGAAGCCGCCACCCGACGGGCGGCGCGGCAGCGGCAGGCGCACCCAGTTCACACGATGACCAAGGATGGCGAGCAGGGAGGCGAGGAAGGTCAGCGCGTACAGCACCGCGATCGCGACCACGATGGTGCCGGCAAAGCCCATCGACGCCAGGAAGGAGCCCTGGAAGAAGAGCATGGCGCTCAGCCCGATCGCAACCGTGATCCCGGAAAAGGTGACGGCACGGCCGGAGGTGCGGATGGCGGCGATCAGCGCCTGTTCGACGATCTGGCCGGCGGCCAGTTCCTCGCGGAAGCGGTTGACGATGAAGAGCGAGTAGTCGATCGCCACCCCGAGACCGATCAGCGTGACGATGTTGGTCGAGTACGTCGAGACATCCGTGAAGCGGGCCAGCAAACCGACCCCGGCCAGGCCACCGACGACGGCGAGGCCGCCGACGCCGAGCGGGAGCAGCATGCTGATCAGGGTCCCGAAGACGATCAACAGCAGCGGCACCAGGATGGCGAGGGAGACCAACTCGGCGCGCTGCAGATCCGACTTCAGGTACTTGTCGAAGTCGGAGGCGATCGCGACGTTGCCGGTGCCCAGCACCTGCAGGCGGTCCGATTGCACCTTATGTCGCAGTTCCGTGTAATAAGCGCGGGCGGTTGCGTAGTCGTCTGTGAGGGTAACCAGCGCGTAAATATGGTGACCATCCGTCGACGTCATCGCCCTCGCCTGCTCGACCGGGACATCGAACGGCGTCTCGACGCCCTTCACCCTAGAATCCGCGGTCAATGGCTTCAGGGCGCTGAGCACTGCCTGTTTGAAAGCGAGATCCTGGACCGCGATGGTCTGGCTGCCGAACACCAGCACGAACGATGACCCGGCCCCGCTCTGGGGTAGCTGACGCTGCATCAGCGCAAGCGCCCGTCCCGACTCAGTGTTCTCGCCGCCGCTGTTCTTGAGGGTTCCGCCGTTGAGCAGGGCAACGATCGACCCGGTGAGCATGACTGCGGAAACGAGCAGCACCAGCCAGCGATGCCGGTAAACGAACTGTCCCCACCAGGCGAACATGTCAGGCGACCTGCGCAGAGGTCAGTCGCGGACGCGTGGCAAAGGCGATCGCCATCTCACTCAAGGCGTCGATGGCCACTTCGGCGTCGAAGTCGGGGTTCATCACCTTCTGCAGGTAGATGCCGTGCAGGCTGCCCCACAGCGCGGCCGCGATCGCCTCCGCCGAGGCCGTCGGCGGGTCAGGCATCCCCGCGATGACGCCCTGGGTGATGCGCGCGATGAACGCCCGCCGCTCCTCGATGAACGCTCGGACGGCGGCGGCGATCTTCGGATTGTGCAGGCCGACGCCGAACATGTCGAAGGTCAGGAGGACGGCAGCGGACCAGTGAGGTTCATCCCGGCCTGCTGCCAGGCGTCCATCACCGGCTGGCAGGCGTGCTCCATCGCCGCAACCAGCAGGTCTTCCTTGGTCTCGAAGTAGTAATGCGCCAGCCCGGGCGCGACGCCGGCCTCGGCCGCGATGTCCTTCATCGAGGTTTCGTGGTAGCCCCGCTTCACCAGCGCCCGGTAGGCCGCCTGGACAATTCGGTCCTTGGTCTGATCGGGCACGAGTCACTTCCTCAGCTTATTTGGTCAATCAATCAAACGCCCGGCCATTTAAGCAAACTCGAGCCCTTACGTCAAGCGCCGGCGGAAGCGGCTATCCCGCGACGGCAGGGCGGAGGACGGGCTGGGGATGCGACGTGTATTCGGCCACGAGGCGATCGACCGTGTCTTTCCAGGTGAACTGGGTGGCGAGGAGGCGGCTGCGGCGGCTGAAGCAGAGGCGCAGTTCCTCGTCGGCAAGCAGGCGACCGATCCGCTCGGCGTACTGAGCGGGCTCGTGCGACACGAGCGTGAACCCGGTTAGGCCGTCTTTCACGATGGTGGGAAGGCCGCCAACACGAGCCGCGACGACGGGCGTCCCGCAGGCGGCCGCCTCGAGCGCGACCAGTCCGAACGATTCGCTGTAGGAGGGGACCACGCAGACGGCCGCCAGGCTGAGGTAGCTCGCCAGCGCCGGCTGATCGACTGACCCGAGGAATCGGACCTGTCCGCCGATCCCCAGTGAATCGGCCAGGGCCACCAACCGGGCCTGCTCGCCACCGCTGAGCCGGCTCTCGCTGGCGCCATTCTGGCTGTCGGCGCCGATCACCAGCAGGACGGGCGGTTCGGGTTGGGCCCGATCGCCGACCAGGTGTGCCATCGCCCGGATGACCGTTTCGGCCCCCT
>VBFX01000008.1 GCA_005889395.1 Chloroflexota bacterium | reverse complement strand
CGAAGGTGAAGACCGGGGCTTTTCCAGGACGGACTTCGACGATGACGCCTGGGCGCCAGTGCCGGTGCCGCGCCTGCACGGCGCAACCAGCGGCAGCGAGGCGATCTGGTACCGGGTACGCTTCCCGCGGCCCCGCCACCGGCAACGGACCCTGCTCCGGTTCGAGGGCGCGTTCCTGGTGGCAAACGTCTGGCTGAACGGCCGGCTGCTGGGAAGCCACTATGGGTACTTCGCGCCCTTTAGCTTTGATATTTCTTCGTTCTTGCTCGAAGAGAATGTCCTGGCCGTTTGTATCGAGGCGCCGGTCGAGACCGACCTTGCGGCAAAGCGCCACCTGATGGGCATATTTAACGATTCCGACGCCAAGCCATATCCGAGCCGCGAGCAGGGCCGCCTGGGTGAACAGTACGTCTGGCACGTGCCGATGGGGCTGTGGCGTCCGGTGCTGCTCGAGCAGGTCGGCCACGTCGTCGCAGAATGGGTTCACTGCGAGCCTCGCGTCGAACAGGGTGACCTCGCCCGGCTCGCGTTACGGATCAGGCTGCGCAACCTCGATGGCCGGATCATGACCGGGGAACTGGCGATACGAGTCGGCGGGCACAATTTCGAGATTCCCGCACCGCTGGAGATGCGGCGCGGCTTTCGCCTCAGCGGCCATGACGTTCAGGACGTCGGCATCGAGCTCGCGCTGCCGGATCCGCAGCTGTGGAACCCCTGGGCGCAGGGCGAGGCGGCACTTTATCGCACCGAGCTGGAGATCACCGCCGATGACCGACGCAGCGCAAGCGTCCGGGAAACATTCGGCATCCGCGATGTTGGTCTACAAACGCGGGCCGAAGGCTGGACCTTCGGCATCAACGGCCGGCCGATGTTCATGCGCGGCGCGAATTACTGTTCAGAATTCTTCCTCGATGCGGCCGGCGACGAGGCGCTGAAATCCGATCTGGAGCTGGCGCAGCAGGCCAACATGGATATGTTGCGCCTCAACGCGCACGTCGAGCCACCGGCGCTCTACGCCGCCGCCGACCAGGCCGGGATTTTGATCTGGCAGGACATGCCGATGATTGCCTCGTATGTGCATCGCGCCGACACCCGGTCACTCGCGTTTTTTCGCGAGGCCGTCATGTCGCAAGCCGAAGAGCTCGTGCACCTGCTGTTCAACAAGCCGTCCGTCATTTGCTACGCCGTCCACGCCGACCCCCCCTGGAGCCGGTCGCTCGCCTGGCTGGGCGAGCGGCACACCGAGCAACTCAACCGCGACGTGGACGAAGAGGCGGCGGGACTCATGCGCACGATGGATCCATCGCGACCGGTTCTGGCCGGGGCCGGTGACCAGGACCTGCATTGCGGCCAGGGCTGGTCCCAGGGACACTGGCGAGACCTGGCCGGCTTGAGCCCGGCATTTGTCTCTGAGGTCGGCGCCCAGGCGCTGCCGAACGCGAATTCGCCGGTGTGGCGGAATCTCAACCGTGGTTGGCCCGTTGCCGATGACGACGAGAGCTGGCGCTACGCCGGCTATCAGCCCGCCGAATGGGCGCGCAGCGGCATCGGCCCGCCCTCGACGCACCCCAGCCGCGATGCCTGCGTACGGGCCAGCCAGGAGTACCAGGCGCACTTGTTGCGCTTTGCAATCGACCGTTTCCGGCGGCAGAAGTTCGCATATTGCGGCGGCGTCCTGGTTTCGCAGTTCGTCGATGGCTTTCCGGCGATCTCCGCCGCGATCGTCGACCACGCGCGCCGGCCGAAACGGGCCTACCGGGCGGTGACCGACGCCTTTGCGCCATTGTTCTTGACGGTCGATTTACCCGAAGACCAGGCAGCCGTCGACGGCCTGCTGCTCCGGCTGCCGCGGGGCCGGCTCCAGCACCTGCGAATCGTCTGCGTCAATGACGATCCCGGCCGTCATGGCCGGGCGCGCCTGCGCTGGCGCATCGAGCGCGAGCGCGCCCACGAGACGTCACTGTGGCGCGAGGTCCGTGGCTGGTTCGCGAAGCGCCGCTTTCGTGGCCATGATTGGGTCACAATTCCGGACCAACTGGACCCTGCGGCCGTCATCGCGGAGCCCGCCGTCCGTTTGCATGCCGACGGCGTCTATCGGGTCACGGCCGAGCTGGACATCGCGGGTCATCCCATCGCCCAGATGGAGCATCGTTTCCTCGTCGGCGATCCGCCGCGAAGTCCGAGGCTCAGCGCAGGTCGCTCGGACCGGCTGGCTCAACGGGCTGAGCCGCTGGTGGAAGCACGACGCTAGCTGGCAAGGCGTTCAACCGGCAGATCTGCGCGTAGAGCTGCGCACTCGGGCGAGGCCGGCGCTCCTGGGTCACCGGATCGCACGCGATCAGCCCGAATTTCGCACTGTAGCCCTCAGCCCACTCGAAATTATCGAAGCAGGTCCAGTGAAAATAGCCGCGTACCGGCGAGCCGGCCGCGATGGCGCGCAGCATGGCGGCGACGTGTGACAACAAATATTCCCGTCGCATGGCATCCTGGTGGTCCGCGATGCCATTTTCCGTCACGAGAATTGGCAGCTTCTCGCGCTCCAGTGATCGCAGGGTCCGGTACAGCCCCTCGGGGTAGAGTTCCCAATTGAGATCGGAGCGTGGTGCAGCGGCCGGGAGCATCCGCTCGCCGAACAGTTCAGCGTGATATCGATGATTGAATTTCACGAGCTCGCGGGTGTAGTAATTCAGGCCGATAAAATCCTGGCTTTGGCGCGGGCCACGGGCGCGGCCGGCCAGTGTCAATGGAAAAACCAGTTGCCCCAGGCGCAGCGACTTGAGCATGGTCTCGTTAAAAACGCGATTAAACGCTGCGGCGACGGCGCGATCCTGTGGCATGAACCGCCGGGCGGGGTCAAAGACCCTCAGGTGATGCGCGAGCCCGATCTGGAGCTCGGGATGGCGTGCCTTGATGCGCTCGTAGGCCATCCAGTGCGCTCGTAACAGGTTCACCAGGACGCGCGCGGCGGCGCCGAGGTTGCGTGTTCCCGGAGGCCAATCGCCGCGTACATAGCCCTGGTAGGCGATCACGGTGGGCTCGTTGATCGTGATCCAGCGGGGTGCCAGCGTTCCCAGCTCGTCCGTGACGCGCGCCGCAAAGCGGGCGAAATACTCTGACGTTTGGGGGGCATCCCAGCCGCCAGCCTGCGCGATCCAGGTTGGATTCGTGAAGTGATGCAGCGTGACCATGGGCTCCATGCCGCGGTCACGCAGGGCCTGCAATACGTCCCGGTAATGCCCCAGCGCCGTTCTGGAGAACTCGCCGGGGGCCGGCTCGATCCGAGACCACTCCACGGACAGCCGATGCGCATTTTGATTTAGCGATCGCAGGAGATCGAAGTCACTGGCGTACCGTCCATATTGCTCGCAGGCCCGATCCGAGGTATCGGCGTTTTTGATATGTCCCGGGCCCTGTTCCCAGGCCCACCAGTCGTTGCCGCGGTTGCCGCCCTCGACCTGATGGGCCGCCGTCGCCGTGCCCCACAGAAATTTCTCCGGAAACTGGCCGGCGATCATGTCTGCTGGGCGACGATCGCCAAAACGATCCCAAGAATAATCAGGACGAGCGCCAGGACGATGACCACGCCGATCGGCCCGACAACGGCGGCGACGGCGCGCTCGGTGGATATGGCGTAGTGATTTCGCGTCGCCATCACGAGCAGCGCGTTCTGCCACAGGAAGATCCCGACGGCCACGAGGCCGGCCAACTGGCCGAACGATGCCTCAGCCCGCGTCGCCCCCTGGAGCTTGAGCAAGGCGTCGACGAGCGCCACTGGAAGCGCGACCAGGCCCACGAGTGCGGCATAACCCACGAGTTTCGCCAGGCCGGCGAAATCGCCGCGCCCGCCGAGGGTTCGGGCAATCACGTGGATCACGCCTGCCGCCGCGACCCAAAGTACGAGACTGATCCCAATGCCAGAGAGGGGCAGGACGAACCGGTGCATGTACACCCAACGCGCGTAGATGTCGGCCCCCTGCGCCGTCAGGGACGGCAGCGCCCCCAGGTTCGCCGGCGGGCGAAAGGGCCCCAGAGCCGCCACTTCGGCCACGGCCGCGGGCAACGTGATTGATAACCCCAGGGCCACCAGTCCAGCCGCGAGGCTGCGGCGCTGGTCGATCGTCCGAAGGGCAGTAAACGGCCGGCGGACCAGCTCGGCCAGGTCCGCCAACAGGAACATCGCCGGGCATTGTAGCCGGAAGGCCCTTATAATCCCGCGAGGTCATGGCGTCGAACGGTACATCCCGGCCTGGCGATGCCTCGGTCGCTGGGCTGGCGGATCGGACAACCGGCCTGGTCGGCTGGACGATCGCGTGGCGGGCCACGAGCGCGATCGCGACGCTTGCCCTCGGTGCGTTCTTGATCCGGCAACTGTCGCCCAGCGACTACGGTCGCTACACGTTCGTGCTCAGCGTGCTGGTCTACATCGCGTTGCTGGCCACCTTCGGTCAGGACCAGGGGCTACTTCGCTATCTCCCGGAAGTCATCGGTCGCGGCGATCGGGCCGCCGCGCACGATCTGCTTCGCAAGAGCGCGATTGCGATATTTGGCGTCTGGGCGCTCACCAGCGCCGCGGTTCTCGCCCTGCGGCCGCTGATCGACAGCCTCCTCCAGGCCCACGTTGCCGACCTGCTCGCCCTCGGGACGGTGTTGCTACTGGGTGGCATTGCCACCGGAGTCCTGTCGTTCGCCCTGGTGGCGATTTACGACATGCGCAGCCAG
Organism: Chloroflexota bacterium; assembly: GCA_005889395.1. Taxonomy (GTDB): domain Bacteria; phylum Chloroflexota; class Dormibacteria; order CF-121; family CF-121; genus CF-13. Next base: position 4,290 of record VBFX01000008.1, on the reverse strand, counting down.
GCGATTGCGACGCCGATCGCTGGTGCACTGACGCTCGCCCTGGCCGTGATCCTTCTGCGCGGCGGCGGCGGATTAAACGGCATCCTTGTCGCAGGCGCGATCGGCCAGGCGGCTCTGGCCGTCGCGTATTTCGTGATCTTGATGCGACGCATCAATCGAGCCAGCGGCATCCCGGGCGACCGGATCGGCTGGCGCCGCCTGCTCGTCTACGCCAGCGGCTGGCTGCCGAGTTTGCTGATCGCCTCGGCCGTCGGTCTGCAATTTGAAAATATTTTTCTTTTGCGCTTTGCCGGCTCGACAGCCGTCGCCTATTACGACACGGGATATAACATCCCACAGCGTCTCGTTTCGCTGATTCCCAGCTTGCTGACCGGCGCCTGGGTGGTTGGCACGCTGGAGGGCTGGCGTCGCGAGTCGGACCGAATTCGGACGTCGGTCGCGGCTTTCTACAAGGGCATCTTCCTGGTGGGGTTTCCCCTCGCCTTCGCCGGAGGTGCGCTCCTCGGCCCGGTTATTCGTCTATATACAAATGGCCGCTACCCGCCGTCGGAACGGATCGCGCCGCTAATGCTGTTGTTTTTCATCGCGGCCCTCCTGGCGACACCCTGGGGCCTCGTGGTCCGCGTGCGCGAACTGGCCTGGTTGAACGCCTTGATCACGATCGCCCAGCTGGGCTTTGCCGCCGTCGCTGACTTCTGGCTGATTCAGCGCTATGGTCTCGCCGGCGCCGTCGTCGCCGTCGGACTCACGACGGCCCTGACTCTCGTGTTGACGTTCGTCGCCTGGCGTGCCTTTGATCGCACGACGATCAATATTCCTTGGCGCTACGCCGGACGGTGCATGCTGGCCGCGTCGCCGTACTTGCTCTTGTTGCCCCTGGCGTTCAGCCGGCTGCCGGCACGCCTGCTGGTGCTCGTCGCGATTGCGGCGTCGGCCTTGACGACAGTCGCCTGGGGTGCCCTGGTTAGACGGCTCGGCCTACTCGCCAGGGGTGAAGTGTCATTACTGCACGAGAGCCGGCATGGGCCTGTCAGGTTCGCCCTGCGATACCTCGCGCCTAGCGATAAATGACGGCCATGTTGTTGAAGTCGCGCCAGCTGGTTTCGAAGGTCCACTTGCTGACCCAGTATTGACTGCCAAACTGGTCGTCGTTGACCCGGACGCTGGTGGCTGAAACCCCAGTGAGTATCACCGAGTGTTCGGCCAATGAATACCTGACGCTGCGGCCGTCCCACGCGGTCCAGGTGCGCACCGCGGGCCGCGACCATCGGGCTTCCATCCAGACCTGGACGGGGTGGCCCGCCGCCAACTCGGTATAGATGGTTCCCGGCGAGAATCCTTCCCCGCCATAGGCATTGGGCACCCCGTGTGAGCGGGCGATGGAGAGAATCACCGGGTAATACACGCCGTATCCAGTCAGATTCGTCTCCCTGCCATTGACGTTTCCCACGAAGTTCGTATACGGGTCCCCCCAGTGCAGCACGCCGTTGATCCACTGGGCGGCGCGAAGATCCGGGTTCTCATATGCGAACAGCGAATCTTGAGAGTAGTAGTGTCCGTAGTAGGCGAGCCCCATCTGCAAAGCCGCCGTTTCGCAATTCAAGTTGCGCGTCTGGCGATAGATGGGCACAGGGATCGTCCGATAACCAGGTGACGGCACCCAGGCTACCGGCGCCGCGGTAGGCACCGGTATCGGGGCCGGCGGCGGGACGTAGTGCTCGTAAATCTCCGTTGGTGCTGCCAGCGCCTCGAGATCGAGCCCGTGCCTGATGCGATTGATCGCGACCTGCGGCCCCGTCGATGGCAGCGTCTGTGCCGCCAGCGCCGCCGGCGTAACCGGTTGTCGCACCGGGCCCAGCATCAGGCTGCCGGCCATGGTGCTGCCAAGGATCGTGACGGAAGCAATGGTGCTGATCTTCATGCGAACTATTTCGTTCAACCTAACGGCCCTTCGTTGCGACACCGATTTCGGGCTGTCACTCGTGGTTGAGCCGTGACGCTGGCGTTTCGCTCGGGCCTCGTGGCGTTACTATCTGGAGACTTGCTGACAGGCAAAGTCGCCATGGTCACGGGCGCGGGCCGCGGCATCGGGGAAGGGATCGCCCGCAAGCTCGCCCAGGAAGGCGCCATCGTCGTCTGCGCCGACGTAAATCAGACCGATGCATCGAACGTAGCCTCGAGCCTGAGTCCCACCGGCCTCGGCGTGAGACTCGACGTATCGACGGCGTCCGAGTGCGATGCGGTTGTCACCAGCGTCCACGAGCGGTATGGCCGTCTGGATATTCTCGTGAACAACGCCGGGATCAATCGCGACGCCATGCTGCACAAGATGACCGACGATCAGTGGCATCAAGTCATCGCTGTGGATTTATCGGGCGTGTTCTTCATGACCCGCGCGGCGAGCCGCATCATGCGGGCCGCCGGCTCCGGCCGGATCGTGAATATTTCATCGGCAAGTTGGATGGGCAACATCGGCCAGGCGAATTACTCTGCAGCGAAGGCCGGCGTCGTCGGCCTCAGCCGAACGGCCAGCAAAGAATTGGCGCGCTCCCAGGTGACGGTCAACGCGATCTGCCCCGGCTTTATTGACACCGTCATGACCCGCGGCATTCCCGACGCGATCCGCGAACAGCAGGTCGCAAAGATCCCATTGGGGCGCATGGGCCAGCCCTCGGACGTCGCCGCCGTCGTCGCGTTTCTCGCCTCCGACGAGGCCGGTTACGTTACCGGCGAAGTGATCAACGTCGGCGGCGGCTACGTGCTTTGAGAATAGCCTCGGTGCGTGAGGCCGTCGTCGCCATCCCCGACGGCGCGACGGTTGCCGTCGATGGCTTCACGCTGATGGGCGTGGCCGAGGCCCTCTACGAAGGCATCGAGGACACGTTCCGTCAGACCGGCCATCCGCGGGATCTCGTCATCGTGCATGCCGCCGGCCAAAGTAATCGCAAGATCGGCTTCGAGCATTTCGCGGTCGAGGGCCTGGCGAAGCGAATCGTCGGCTCGCACTGGGGTCTGATGCCCCGGATGTCAGCGTTCCTGGGTCAGGGCGGGGCGCAAGCCGTCTGCCTGCCGCAGGGCCAGCTCGCGACGTTGTATCGCTCCATTGCGGCGGGCCGGCCCGGAAACCTGACCCGGATTGGGCTGGGGACGTTCGTTGATCCGCGGATCGAAGGCGGGAAAGTCAACGAACCGGCCCGTGAGCACGCGCCGGACTATGTCACGATCCATCGCATTGACGACCAAGACTTCATGTTCTATCGCCGCTTCAAGGTCGACGTCGGCATCTTTCGCGCCAGCCAGGTCGACCAGGACGGAAACTGTTCACTGGACGAAGAGGCAGTTACCCTCGACGCGCTGGCGATCGCCCAGGCGGCGCATAACAATGGCGGTCTCGTCATCTGCCAGGCGAAGAACCTCGTCGCCCGCGGTGCCATAGCGCCGAGGCAGGTCGCCGTTCCCGGCAGCCTCGTGAATCTCGTCGTCCAGGCGCCCGAGCCGGAACGGCAGCATCGTCAGACCGACGGCGTGTTCTTCGACGAGAGATATATTTCGGCCTCGTCGGGCGCCGCGTTGCCGCGCGCTGAATTTTCTAACCGGCTCGCGATCGGCCGCCGGGCTATTCGATATTTGCACCGCGGCGATATCGTCAACATCGGCACCGGCATTCCAGGCGACAGCGTCGGCCCGGCGCTCGCCGAGGCGGGGCTGTCCGACGCGATTACGCTGACGGTCGAATCCGGGGTCTACGGCGGTGTGCCCGCGGGCGGCGTCGACTTCGGCATCACGGCACATCCAACGGCGATCATCCCGCACGCCAGCCAGTTTGATTTTTACAACGGCGGCGGCCTCGACGCCACGTTCATGGGGGCCGGCGAGGTCGATCGCAACGGCAACGTGAACGTGTCGCGTCTCGGCGGCCGCGTGATCGGCGCCGGCGGCTTTATCGATATAACCCAGAGCGCCAGACTCGTGTGTTTTTGTTTTTCGCTCGAAGGCACGCGCGAGAAGTTCGTCAACCAGGTCGAGCATTTGACGTTCAGTGCCGAGCAAGCGCGAAAGAATAATCAGACGGTCCTATACGTGACAGAACGTGCTGTCTTCCGGCTCGAGCCGAGCGGCCTTGCGCTGATGGAAATCGCGCCTGGCCTCGAGGTCAGGAGCATCCTGAATAAGATCCCCTTTCCGGTACGGGTCCACGAGCCCGTCGCGCGCATGCCCGAAGATATTTTCCGGCCGACCGTGGCGGCGTTCGACCTGCCGCCGCAGCCGTCAGCGAAAATCAAGACGTCC
>VBFX01000351.1 GCA_005889395.1 Chloroflexota bacterium | reverse complement strand
CACGGTGCTCACGGCGTTGTACGCGGCGGGTGGCGTGACGGAGCGGGCCAATTTGCGGCGTGTGGAGGTGCGCCGGTTCGGGAAGGTGATCGCGACGCTCGACCTGTACGACTACCTGCTGCGCGGCGACACGAAGAGCGACATCCGGCTCGAGACGGGGGACGTGGTGTTCGTCGCGGTGCACGGCACGCGGGTCGACCTGACGGGTGCGGTGCGACGGCCCGCGACATATGAGCTGAAGGCGAGAGAGACGCTGGCCGATCTGATCGGCGCTGCGGGTGGGTTCCGGCCGGAGGCGGCGCGGGAGCGGATCAAGGTCGTCCGGGTTGTGCCACCGGCCCAGCGTGGAACACAGGCGACGGCGCGGGTGGCGATCGACGTGCCGCTCGCAGCCGGCCTGCCGCCGGGGTTCCGGCTCGAGGACGGCGACGTGGTGCAGGTGGACGCGCTGGCCGACGCGACGGACGAGTACGTTGTCGCGGTCACGGGAATGGTGCAGCAGGCAGGGCGCTATCCGTGGCGGCCCGGGATGACGGTGCGCGACCTGATGCTCCTGGCGCGGGGCCCGAGAATCGGGGCCGATCTGCGGGAGGTGGAGATCGCGCGCCTGCCGGCCGACCGGTCGCGGGGCCAGCTGGCGACGACGGTGCGGTTTCCGCTCGACTCGAGCTATCTGATCGACCGTGACTCGGCTGGACGGTTCGTCGGTCCGCCGGGGCTCGCTTTCCCCGCGAGCGGGACCGCGCCCGAGGTGGCGCTCGAGCCGTACGACAACGTGTTGATATTGAAGCAGCCGGAGTTCGAGCTTCAGCGCTCCGTGACGATTACGGGCGAGGTTCAGTATCCCGGCACTTACGCGCTGAAGACCAAAGGCGATCGGCTGGCGGAGCTGGTTCGCCGCGCGGGCGGGCTAACCTCGCGCGCCTACGCCGACGGAATCCGCTTCTATCGTCAGGTGAACGGCGCGGGCCGGATCAACATTGACCTGCCGAAGGCGCTGCGCGACACCACCACGAGGGATAACGTGATTCTGCAGCCGGGCGACTCGGTGTTCATCCCCGAGTACATCCCGAGCGTGAAGGTGGCCGGCGCGGTGAATGCACCGGGGAGCGTGTTGTACAAGAAGGGTGCCGGCCTGGGTTACTACATCGACGCGGCGGGTGGGTTCGCCTACACGGCAGACAAGGGCAGAACCAGCGTACGCAACGCCGCTGGTGAGGTCGAGACGCGCCACAAGTTTCTCTTCTTTCGCAGCGATCCCACACCCGGACCCGGGTCGGAAGTAACGGTGCCGCTCAGGGACACGTCGAATCCGATGAACTATGCGGCGCTGTTGGGGGCCATCGCGCAGATCCTCGCAAGCACCGTGGCGATTATCGTGGTCGCGACGAAGCTCTGATCAGAAAGGTTTCGATGAAGAGAGCGTTGGTATGTGGAGCGGGTGGCTTCATCTCGAGTCACCTCGTTCGGCGGCTCAAGCAAGAAGGACACTGGGTCCGCGGGGCGGATCTCAAAGTCCCCGAGTTCGGGCCGACTGCGGCGGACGATTTTCGCCTGCTCGATTTGGCGGCCGACATGGGCGGCATGGGGTTCATCCACTCGGCCGAGTCGGAGATCATGCGGAACAACGCGTTGATCAACCTCAACATGATCGACGCCGCGGCCCGGAAAGGGATCAAGCGGTATTTCTTCTCGTCGTCGGTGTGCATCTACCGGGACATGCGTCCCGGTGAGCCGGAGCTGAAGGAGGAGGAGGCGTACCCGGCGCTTCCCGACAACGAGTACGGCTGGGAAAAGCTGTATGCGGAACGCGTGGCGATGGCGTACGGCCGCAAGCACGGGATGGAGGTCCGCATCGCACGCTTCCAGAATTGCTACGGCCCGGAAGGCACCTGGACGGGCGGCCGGGAGAAGGCGCCCGCTGCCATCTGTCGGAAGGTGGCGGAGGCGGCCGACGGGGGCACAATCGAAGTGTGGGGCGATGGGAAGGCGATTCGGTCCTACACCTACGTCGACGACATGGTGGACGGCATCTATCGACTCACGGCATCCTCGCTGGTCGGGCCTGCGAACATCGGGAGCCCCGAGTATGTGTCGGTCGAGCAGCTCGTGCAGACCGTGGCCGACGTGGCGAGGAAGGCGATTCGGATCCGGTATGTCGAGGGGCCGGTGGGTGTCCAGTCCCGCAACTTCAGCAACAAGCGGATCTATTCGGTTGGGTGGCGCGCCCGGTTCTCGCTCAAGGATGGCATCGCAGGCACTTACCCGTGGGTGCGGGCGCAGGTTGAGGCCCGAGGGACGACTCGGCGTTCATCCTCGAGCGCCTCGCAAGCATCAAGGTCGTCGGCGCGATGAACGCGCGGGGAAGTAGTCTGTGCAAGCGGGAAGCCGGCCACGGCTGCCGTCGAATGACGCGGCGGGCGGCCGCGATCAAACTGTGATTCTCCTCTCTATGCGGGGCAGCGGCGTGGAACTCGTCATGCTCGTGCCAAGTCCGTGAGCG
>VBFX01000007.1 GCA_005889395.1 Chloroflexota bacterium | reverse complement strand
ACGAAGGCGGTGGGCGATCGGCTGCAGGTGGATGCCAGTTGTAGAGCATGTCGTAATACGTCGCCGTCACGCCGGCCCAGATGACGGCCACCTTGATCCGCGGGTCGATCACCAGCGCCCGGAGCGTGATGTTGCCACCCATCGAATGCCCCCACATACCGATGCGATTCGGGTCTGCGCTGCCGTAGCGCTGCATGGTCGTGACCGCGTTGAGGACGTCGATCGTGTCGTCCGGGGCGTAGTAGGCGCTGACCGGCGTGCCTTGCGAGCTGCCAAATCCACGGTAGTCGGGCTTGAACACGATGTACCCGTTGCGGGCGAAGGCATCGACGTAGGCGACGTAGCGTTCCGTTGTCCGGTAGACGGTCGGCGGGATATAGCCGTGGTTGAAGATGATCACCGGCCAGCCCGTGGCTGGCTTCGCGCCGTTGGGGACGGTCAGCAGCGCATTGATCTTGAGGCCGTCCGACAGGTAGGAGGCGACGTACTGCCGGTAATTGCTTCCCGGCGACAGCGTCTGCTCGACGACGAGGTCGCTGCCGGGGTAATCGCGCTGCCGCATGGCGTCGATCGCGAGCGGCGGCAACCTCTCCGGCGCCGCTGCCGCCAAGGCGGCCGACGGCCGCAGGGCTGGGGGTGGAGTTGGCGCCGAAATGGCCGGCGGGAGGCTACTGCAGCCGGCCAGGAATAGCGCTATCGCACCGGCGAGCGGGTTGGCGTAACGCGCGTCCATCGGTTGAGGATACCGCCGCATCACGGGTAACAGGGTTGCACCAAGCGGAGGTTCGCCCGAAAGCCGCGCTGCGTGGCGAACGTATCTCTAGATATGAAGCTTCATCGGCTCTTAGAAAAACTCCGCCACGCAGTCACCCGCGACGAGGGTCAGGGCATGGTCGAGTACGCGCTCATCCTGGTCCTCATCGCTGTGGTCGTCATCGTGGTCCTCATCATCCTGGGCAACCAGGTGCAGAACGTCTTCTGCAACATCTCCGGCGGGCTGGGCACGTAATCAGGGCGAGGATCCCGGCCTCAGCCGTGCGCCTCATCATCGACCGGCTCGACATGGACCACGGCGTCCGTCACCACCGGTAGTTCCCGCTGGACCCGCTGCGAGACGGCGTGGCCGACTTCGTGGGCCTGCGCCAGCGATAGGTTGCCATCGACGTGCACCGAGACGTCGAGCAGCACGTGCTTGCCCGCCTGGCGCGCCCGAAGCGCGTGGTATCCATGGAGCCGGGGATCACTCTGGAGGATCCGCTCGATCGCCGCGAGCGTCGCGCGGTCGGGCATCGCGTCGAGCAGCACCTGGGTCGTCCGGCGTCCCTGCTCGATCGCGGTCGTCCCGATGATGACGGCGACGGCGATACCCGCCAGTGGGTCAGCAATCTGGAAATTGAAGACCGCCACCAGGGTGATGCCGACCAGCACCGCCAGCGACGCCCAGAGATCCGAGGAGAAATGCAGCGCATCGGCTTCGAGTGCGGCACTCCCGCCGTGGGCCCGCGAGACGCCCTGGAGGTAGCGGCTGACCACGATGTCAATCACCACGGCGGCAAGGACGACAACGAAGGAGTACCAAGCTACCCGCACGGTTCCCGGAACAACCAAGCGCCGCACCGACTCGATCACGATCGCGATGCAGGTGGCGCCCAGGAGAAACATCTGGATCAGGCTCGAGATGTTCTCGGCTTTGGCATGGCCCCAGGCGTGGTCCTCGTCGGCCGGCTTGGCGGCGGTCCGGATGCCGGCAAAGGCGAAGATGCTCGCTGACAGGTCGAGGAAGGAGTGGGCGGCGTCGGCGAGGATCGCGACGCTCCCGGTCAAAAGGCCGACCAGCAGCTTGGCGGCGATCAGGACGATGTTGACGAGGACCGAGTAAAGGGCTGCCCCGGCCGTACTGCCTAGCACCTCAGGGGTAGATTCGCGGCGAGCATTGCGTCTCGCCACTGCTGAACACCCAGCCGGCGAAACCCCAGTTCCAGTTCAGCGTGATGAAACCTCGGCACGTCTGAGTCGTCCGCGCCAACTCGTAGGTAACGGGATAGGTGACGGTGCCCGTTCCCCAGCGTGGCGAACCCAGCGTGTAGCTGCTGACTCCGTCTGTGAAGATGCCCTGGCTCGTGTTCTTCGCGCCCTCGATGACGAGCGGCGGACGGCCAAAGTAGGCGAAGGTGCCACAGAGCACGAGGAGCACGGCGGTCACTGCGGCCAGTCCGATCACCCGGCGGCGTCGCACGACCGACGGCAGCGGCGGGTAGGTCACGACCCCAAGCGGGACAACGAGCGTGCCGGCCAATAGATCGCCCAGCCGCTGATGCCGCTTCGTGGCAAGGGTCAGGATGCCGCCCAGCAAATACGCAAACGGAAGGACGTCGAGAAGACGGGCGAGGTTGCGCACGATCGTCGCCTGCCAGCCGATCCGGCGACCCTCGAGGTCCGTGACGCGAAGGCCGGCCAGACGCTTTCCAAGGGTCGCGCCGAAGAAGCCTTCCAGCACGGCGTAATAGGTCACCCACAGCAGCGCCAGCCAGACCCAGTCGACCGTCGTTTGTGTCGTCAAGGAGGTGTAGCCGCCGCTGCCCACCGTGGTCGCAACTCCGCTCGTGACCCGCGTGATACCGAACGTGCCGTTGAGAATGGCATCGAGCAGCGAGATGACGATCGTGTCGGCGATCAAGGCGAGAACTCGGCGCGGCAGCGCCCGCCCGGCTGCCGAGGCGAGGCTGATTGGATCCGCCACGGGAGCCCCCGCCACGCTCATTTCGGGTCAATTCTGACCTACTGGACGCGCCTGTGCGCGGGTCGCCGCAGCTACATGACGTCTGTCAGCAGCTTGACCGCCTGGCCATCGGGGCCGACGACGTAGATATTTCGGAAGGGGAACCCGCCGGTTTGGGGTCGCTCTGGGTCAAGAACCGAGACCGCGATTCGCTGGCCTCCGGGCTCTGGCAGCGCGCTCCAGTAGCCACCGTCGCTCGGGCCGCTCCACAAGACGGTGCCGTCCCGCCAGCGAACGACGGAGACCGACCCGTTTACCGCTATCTGCACGGCGAGCGAACCATCCCAGGAGAAGGCCTCGGTTGCACCTGCGATATGGCCTAAGACGACGCCGGTTGGGCCGTAAATGGTCGTCGTACTCCCAGCTGCTGGGCTAGACTCCGCGAGGTACTGGCCATCGCGCGAAGCAACAATGTTGCTGCCGCCAGCGCGCGTCCAGAGAACTCGGCCTGTCGAGAGCTTGACCACCCAGAACTGCACGGTATTTCCCGCGCTACCCGACTGCACGGCGACCGCGAGGTCTTTCTCGATGGAGCAGGCCGCGACGCCGACCGAGGTCTGCTCATAAGCACGCCCGACCTGGACGACGTTCCGCGGGGCCTGTCCCACGGCGGCCACCTGCAGCGTCGCCGGCTCACCGCCAGCTGGTGGCAGCAGGGATTTGGAGACCATGCTGCAGTAATGCTGACCGTCGTCCGACCACGTTCCGGCAAACCCTTTCGTTGTTACCGCTGGTGTCGCAACCACCGTTCCCGCTCGATCGCGGACATAGCCCGTCCCTCCAAACAGCGTGCCCGCTGGGTTCGGTGTGAAGCCATTGGCAAATTCAGGCCCCGCGGCAACGCGGCCCCTGGCAGAACCGTCCCACGTAATGCCGTCGATCTGTTGGACGTCGACCGGATCATGGAAGAGGATCACTGGCGTGGTATCGGGCACGTGCAGCTGTTGCGACATCGGCGTTGGGGCGGGCGTTGCTGTCGGCGTGGCGATCGGCGTGGGTGACGGATGATTCGTGACCAGGTTCTTCGAATGAAGCCCACGGATCGCGATCGACACGCCGATCGCCGAGGCGGCGACCAGCACCAGCGCGACGCCGGCAACGGACGGCCAGAGCTGGCGGTTGACGCGGCGTCCAGCGGTTGCCGCGCGCAGCATCTGGTTGCTCGTGCCGGCCGCGTCGCCCAGGTGCGCCTGCTGCTTTGCAAAGACCTCGTTGATGTCGCGGCGGAGGTCGTTCATCCCAGTTCCTCCAGGGCGACGGCCGGCCGGAGCCGGCGGCACGCCCGATAGATTCGCGATTTCGCGGCGGCCGTCGAGACACCGAGCGTGGTGGCGACCTCTTCTATCGACAGGCCCAGGTAGAAGTGCAGAAAGAGCGCGCCTCGGTCAGCGAGCGGGAGTTGCTGCATGGCGCGTTCGAGGTCGAGATGTTCGACCTGCGGCTCCCGCGAGGGGGCACGGATCACAACCTCAGTAAGAGATGTCAACCGGAACCATGGCGTACGCCGCACATTGCGGCACTGGTTGGCCACGATCGCGAAGAACCACGGGCGTACCGGCATTCCCGGCCGGAGTTGGTGCATTTTGCGCCAGGCGCGGGTCAGCGCCTCCTGGGTGGCGTCCTCGGCATCTCGACGATCCCCCAGCATCGACAGAGCGAGCCGCAACCCGGGCTCGACAAGGGGTCGGAGGAGTGACTCGAATGCCGCCTCGTCGTCGGCGACCGCCCGTAACCGAAGTGGCTCGTCAGCCGGAAGGCTCAATGCGTACGCCACACCCAATAAGACACCGGCCGGAGGCGGGGAGTTGCATCGCAAACCAAACTGGGTGGGCGCAGTGTAACGAACGCCTGAGCTGTCCGTTGTGACGGTGGTGATCCCCTATAGGTAATTGGGCCTACGGGCCTCGAAATCCGTACCCTTTGTATAGCTCAGTCCGTTGACCGAATCGAGAGGAAGGGGCCCTCGACGCCCTCTCATCAAATTTCAATCTTGAATAGCGCATGATTCATTCGAGCTAATGGCTAGTCAACTGCCTGCAAGGCGTCGGCGTGCCTCCCGTTTGCACCCTGTGCGAATAGCGGTGCTGACTCTGTTCTGTCTCATGCTCTCCGGGACTGCGGGCGCGGCGGCGTATTTCTTTCCAGTCGTCGTCGCCGGCGTCGGACAGACCGGCCAGACGGTCGTCGTGCCGCCCAGCCGGAGCCCGGGCGTGCAGGCGATCGCCGCGCCGTCGGCGGCCCCAGGCTCGCCGTTCACGGTACTGCTGCTCGGGTCCGACGACGACGGCAAGAACAAGTCCCCGTTGACTCAGTCGATGATCATCGTGCGGGTCGAGCCGGCTACGAAACATGTCACCATGCTCTCGATCCCGCGCGACCTCTGGGTGCCGCTCTCAACCGGCGGCAGCGCGAAGATCGACGCCGCGTATGCCTACGGCGGACCTGCCGCCGCCATTGCCACCGTCGAGCGAAACTTCCACGTCCACATCGACGAGTACGCCTGGGTCGGCCTCAAGGGTCTGATCAAGCTCATCGATCGGCTCGGTGGCGTGGACCTGCTCGTCACCAACCCCGTGCTCGACGATGCCTACCCGGACGACATCGACAGTAGATTCCTGTACGGCTACAAGCGCGTCGCGGTGCTTCCGGGCCCCCAGCACCTCGACGGGAGTCATGCACTCCAGTATGTCCGGTCGCGGCACAACGACATCAACGGGGACTTCGGCCGGTCGGCCAGGCAGCAGCAGGTGCTACTAGCGATCAAGGCCAAAGCGAGCACGCTCAACACGGCTGACCTGCCGGACATCGTCGACACACTCAAGGGCAACTTCAAGACCAGCATGCGGGCCACAGTACGGAGGCCAGAGCGTCATCATCCCGCACTGGTCACAGATCCTGGCGGTCACGAGGGCAAACTTCCCATGATCCTTCGCCGCATCGCCGCCATCCTGTTCCTCCCCGTGATGCTGGCCTTTGGGTCGGGCGTCTACCTGTACCTGGGCACGCTGAAAAGCAAGGTGGTTCAGGAACGGCCGCAACTGCCCACGGTGACGAAGCCGAAGTTCGTGCTCCCCGGAACCATGTTCGTGGTACAGGAAGGGCGGCTGTTCAAGCTGGCAGCCGGAAGCTTCACCGAGATCGGGCCGGGCGGCGACTGGTCACAGCCGACCCTGACGCCCGATCACACACGGCTGGTCGCCGTCCTGCGGACCGGCTTTTCGAGTGACCTCTATTTGCTGGATCTTGGCGGCCACATCTTGAAGCGCCTCACCAAGAATGATTCGCGATACATCGACCTCAACCACTGGGCCTTCTATCCTCGGATATCGCCCGATGGCGCCAGCGTCGTGTACAGCTTCGATAGTCCCAAAACGAACGGCGTTGACCTGGCCGTGTGGAGCATGCCGCTCAACGGAGCGCAATATCAAGCGCGGCGCTGGACCGACCCGAACTGGTACACCGGCGGCGACGTGAGCCCGATTCCGCTGGCGGGCGGAGGCCTCCTTTTCGTTCGGCATTCGATCGACCCGTCGACGGCCGTTCACTCGCAGATTTACTACCAGAGCCGCGCGCTCGGGATCGCCAAGGCACTCACTACGGAGGCGGACGACTGCAGTGAGGCCACACTCTCGCCAGACGGGACCCAGATCGCGATGGTCTGCTCGCATGGCAAGCAGAGCACATCGCTGGAGGTTGCGCCATTCAACGGCAGCGCGCTCGGCGCACGGCACGTGCTGGTGGACGGGCGGCTCTACGCTTCGCCCACCTGGTCGCCGGACGGCAAGGCGCTCGCCTACTTCGCGCCGCAGGGTCAGGCGGGCCATTTCCAGCTCTGGTGGCTCCCCCTCCCCGTTGCCCCAACACCATCGCCGAGCAGCGCCGCCTCACCGTCACTGCCGACGAGTACCCGCCCATCGCCAACGCTAGCCCCCACGCCGACACCGGTTCAGGTGACAGAGGGTGTTGACCTGAGCGCAACCTCACCTCCCGCCTGGTACTGAGGGGGAAGAGAAGGCCGCACCTCCGGGTGCGGCCTTCATTCGACGACTCGGGTTAGAAGCCGACGGCGCCGACGAAGATGTCTGAGTTGCCGAACAGCTGTCCACTCGCGCTGGGCGGGCAGGCGGTATCCGGATTTGGCCTGGGGGCTGTCCCCGCCCGAAACGCGTCGACCGCGCTGCAGGCCGCCTCGTTACGCGTGTCACTCCAAACGAACCACCCGGTGGAATTGTCAGCCACAGCCGTCGCGTAGTCGCCCAGGAATTGGGCACCCAGCGAGTTCGTGCTGGAACCATCCGGGTCGCCGAACGCGGTGCTGAGCAAGTGCGCTCCACCCCATACGCCGTGGGACCGCAGCTGGAACGCGGCAAACTGACTGACGACGCCGGCTCCCGGCGGGGTCCCGTTCGCCTTCCATGTCTGTGCCGGCCACGCCACGAAGACGTTCGCGCCGTCCGGACTCGCCGCCACCGATGGAAAGAACGCATTGACGGCGCCGGCAGCGCCACCGACCGTCTTCGGTGTGGTCCAGCTCAGCCCGCCGTCGTCGGACTCGGTGAACTTGATCAAGGCGGTGGGCGGCGTGCTCTCCTCATTGGCCCAGACAACATAGAGGGCGCCGGTCTGCTGGTTGACGTCCGCGGAGGGGAAGCTGTTGTCTCGGAAGCTCGACCCGCCGAGCGGACTCGGGATGTCGTTGACGGCCGCCACCGGCATCGGACCACCAAACGTGGCTCCGCCGTCGTGCGAGACGGCCAGCAGCTGCTCGGAGTGCTGGTTGATTGCGCCTTTCCACATCACGTAGACCGTACCGTCGGGCCCACTGCGGATCAGTGAACCCTGCCGGCCGCCGACGGTCCCATTGTTCGCGCTCTGGCTGAGCCGGATGATGCGGCTCCAGGTCTGCCCGCCGTCGGTTGATCGGGCGAAGACGATCGGCTCGGGCTCGAACGTGTTGCTCTTGCCAAAGCGCCCGGCGCCGATGAAGAGCGTCCAGCTCGCGTACACGTTGCCGAAGAACGGGCTCTTCGGGTTCGCGTCGGCCCAGACGTTGATCTTGTCGTTGAAGTCCACCGGGTTGTCACTGCTGGTGCTGACGGTGACCGGGGCCTTCCAGGACGCGCCGTCGTCGATCGAGCGGGAAATGGAGATCGAGGGCAAACCCGCGCCGCTGGCCGCCATCGCCAGGTTGGCGTAGTAGACGACGCTGCCGTTGGCTAACGAAAACCTGCCGTCCGAACCGCGGGCCGGACCGACCGCCAGGTTGGGATCGCCAAGCGACTCCAGGTTCTGTTCGCAGTAACCAGGGAGCGTGTGGATGACACGACCCTCGCAGCTTCCGACTCCGCTGGCCGACTCGGTGAAAGACGGCTGCGTCCAGTGGACGCCGCGATCCAGGCTGAAATACACCCCAGAGGTGCCCACGTTCGGAGCGAATGGGCAGGCCCCGGTTCCGGTTGCCGACGTCCGACACAGCGGTTCGTCGATCTCGTCGTTAGACCCTACGATTAGCGCTCCGGTCTGTGGGTCGAGCGCGATGCCGGGCTCGTTCTGCTTGTTCTGAGGGAAATTGTCAACCTGCCCAGCCG
This sequence comes from Chloroflexota bacterium, assembly GCA_005889395.1. Lineage (GTDB taxonomy): Bacteria > Chloroflexota > Dormibacteria > CF-121 > CF-121 > CF-13. Next base: position 9,699 of record VBFX01000007.1, on the reverse strand, counting down.
GAGGAGGCGGCGCGGTCATGTTGACCTGGCTATTGAACAGGACCGTCCCGCCTTGCGCCGACGCCGTGGCTGGAAGCAGGGCTCCGACCGCGGCGATCGCAGCCAGCGCAGCAAATCGTGTCTTCATCCTCAAGTGGCTATCCCTCCTTAAAACCCGCACCGATCCTGTTGCGCGTCGTACTAGCAATTCCGGGCCGGGGTTACACCCCCCCTGAAGCTCTGCAACGCCGCGCCTTTGTAACGGCTCCGCGTACAGGTACACAACGATGCGGCAGATCGCGGTCGAGTTGGACGCTCGGCTTTCGACACGGACGCGGACGAGCTCTGTCGGCGACCGCATCCCGGCTGCCATCACCCACGACTATCTCGACCAATATGGTGGCGCAGAGCGCACCGTGCTCGCGATCTGCGAGCGGCTCCGTTCCGCACCCCTCTACACCTCCGTCTACGACCGTGCGGTCATGCGCCGGCTCGGTTTCAGCGAGCCCGCGCAACGGATCGTCGTCAGCTTCATGCAGGGCTGGCCGCTTCGCCGCCGCGTGCCGCGCTACTACCACACGTGGCTGTACCCGCTGGCCTTCCGAACCTTCGACTTGCGGGGATACGAGCTGGTGCTTTCGTCTGCGCACTTCGCGGCCAAGGACCTGAGGCTCTCGCCTGGGACCGTCCACGTCAGTTACTGCTACACCCCACCACGATTTCTGTGGGGCTACGACAGCGACACGGCCTGCCGGGCTATGCCGCTCCACGAGCGGCCGCTTGCCCTGATGGTACGGGCGGCATTGCGCCGGCTCGACTATCGCGCGGCGCAGCGGGTCAATCTGTTCCTGGCCTGCTCCGAAGTGGTTGGCCGCCGCATCGAGGAGGCGTACGGCCGGCAACCAGTCATCGTCTACCCGCCGGTGGATACCGAGCGCTTCGCGGCTCACTCCCCGAAGGACGACGGCTTCTTCCTGATCGTCTCGCGGCTCAACGCCTACAAGCGGATCGACTACGTCATCGATGCCTGCAACCGCGCGCAGCTGCCGCTGCTCATCGTTGGATCGGGGCCCTGGGAGAACCGCCTGCGCGCTCTAGCCGGGCCAACCGTCCGCGTCAGCGGCCATCTCCCGGACCGCGATGTCGAGCGCCTCATGTCCAGCTGTCGCGCCTTCGTCCTGCCGGGAGAAGAGGATTTTGGCATCGCCGCGGTCGAGGCGATGGCGGCAGGAAAGCCGGTTGTCGCTTTGCGTCGAGGAGGCGCGGTCGAAACCGTCATCGATGGAGAGACCGGCTTGCTGTACGAGGACCCGACGCCCGAGAGCTTCCTCGATGCCGTCGGACGGCTGGCGCGGCGGCGTTGGGACGCGGGGGCGGCACGATCGCACGCGCGGCGCTTCGACCGGGCGCACTTTGCGCAGCGGCTCGACGCGGCGGTCGCGTTCGGGGTCGAGGCCGGCTCGATGGTCCTCAACTGATGCGTGAGCCGGCGACCGCAACGGCGGAACCCCAGGTCGGCACCCTCCGGCGCGCCATCCTCAGCACGCTGCTCTACGCCGACCTGTTCGACTACCCGCTGACGGACTCCGAAATCCGGCGCTATCTGATTGGTGAGGCGGCCGCGACGAGCCAGGTGACGGCGCTGCTCGACGGCGATGCCGGACTCCGGCGACACGTCGACCGGACCGGCGATTGGGTCCACCTTACGCAGCGGAGCCATCTGGCGAAAGTCCGGCGTGACCGTGCCGCCATGTCGGCGGACCTGTGGCCGATCGCCCGACACTTCGGGGCCTGGATCGCCCGCCTGCCGTTCGTCCGGCTGGTGGGGGTCACCGGCGCCCTGGTGATGAACAATGCCACCGTCGGCGACGACATCGACCTCTTCATCCTCGTTCAACCCGGCCGGCTCTGGCTCTGCCGGTTGTTCATCCTTGCCATCGTGCGGTTCGCCGGGCACAACGGCACCACGCTCTGCCCGAACTTCCTGCTGAGCACGGACCATCTCCGCCTGTCGGAGCGGAACCTGTTCACCGCCCACGAGATCGCCCAGATGGTCCCCTTGACGCGGACCCCCTGGTATGACGCCTTCCTCGAAGCCAATGGTTGGGTCAGGGATTTCCTGCCAAACGCGTTCGCCGAAAAGCGCACCGGTGAAGGACCTCTCAATCCGCGTTCTCCGAAGTCCGTCGCTACCCGCTTGCTGTCCACCCGGTTGTTCGATCCGCTCGAGCGATGGGAGATGGAGCGGAAAGTGCGGCGCTTCCGCGCGCGGCAGGAGCGTGAAGGAGGAAGCGTCGCGTTCTCGGTCCATGAGTGCCGCGGGCACTTTGCCGCGCACGACGCGCGCATCCTTGCCATATACTCGGACCGGCTGGCCGCCTACGCGGCCGCGCTGTCATGAGCGACGTGCTCGTCGGCCAGTCGTACTACCTGCGCTTCGATCCCAAGCTCTGGGCGGCGATGCAGCCATACCCTCCGCTCGGCACGCTTTATGCCGCAAGCTACCTCCGCTCCCGCCACTACGAGGTCGCACTCTTCGACGCCATGCTGGCGGACTCGGAAGACGAATGGGCGGGCGCACTCGACAGTTGCAACCCCCGTTTCGCGGTGATCTACGAAGACAACTTCAACTACCTGTCGAAGATGTGCCTGCTACGGATGCGAGAGGCGGCGTTTTCCATGATGGAGCGGGCCCGCGCGCGTGGCTGCACCGTCATCGTCGCCGGCTCCGACGCCACCGACCGCGCGGCGCTCTACCTCTCCCACGGCGCGCACTTCGTTCTCAATGGGGAGGGCGAGGTGACGCTCGCGGAGCTCCTCGATCGACTCTGTGGCAGGAGCGAGGTGCCGTTGGATTCCATCCGTGGCATGACGTTTCGTGACAAAAGCGGCGAGGGCATCGTCGTGACGCCGCGCCGTCCCGACCTCACCGACCTCGACGTGCTGCCGCTGCCGGCCTGGGACCTGGTCGATGTCGGGCGTTACCGCGAGATCTGGTCTGCGAGGCACGGCTACTTCTCGATGAACATGGCCACGTCGCGTGGTTGCCCCTATCACTGCAACTGGTGTGCCAAGCCGATCTGGGGCCAGCGGTACAACGTCCGCAGCCCCGAGAGTGTCGTGACCGAGCTCGAGTGGCTCAAAGCGACCTATCACCCCGACCACATCTGGTTCGTCGACGACATCCTTGGCCTCAAGCCCGGCTGGGTGAAGCGCTTCGCCGATCTTGTCGAGCGAGAACGCGTCGGCACCGCATTCAAGAGCCTGTGTCGCGCGGATCTGCTCCTCCGGGAGGACACCGTCGATGCCCTGCGGCGCGCCGGGGCGGAGGCCGTGTGGTTGGGCGCCGAATCCGGCTCCCAGAAGATCCTCGACGCGATGGACAAGGGGACCCGCGTCGATCAGACCCGTGAGGCGGCTCGTCGCTTGCACGCGGCCGGGATCAAGGTCGGCTTCTTCCTGCAGTTCGGCTACCTCGGAGAAACGCGCGCGGACATCGCGGCGACCCTGCAGCTCGTCCGCGATTGTCGACCGGACGATATCGGCATGTCCGTTTCTTATCCGCTGCCCGGGACGAAGTTCCATCGCGCCGTCCGCGAACAGCTTGGGCTGCAGCAGAACTGGGTCGACTCCGCCGACCTTGCCATGATGTATCGCGGGCCGTTCAGCACCGCCTTCTACCGCAAGCTGCACGCCGTGCTGCACCATGAGTTCCGGATGCGCCAGGCGTGGGCGCGGCTCACCGGCGGCAGCGCCGGGCTCGCTGGAGACGCCGACGGCCGGCGTCGCGGCTCGGGTCGGCCGCGGTTGCTGGCGAGTGTCCTCTACCATGCGGCCGCGCTCTCGGTTTCGCGCCTTCAGCTGACGCTGCGCGCTCGCCGCCGGCATCGAGGTCTCGCGCCGCTGCCGCCGTTCATGACGGCTGAGGCGGCCGCGAATCCGACGCCGCAGCACGACTCGTTGGTTGGTTCCTAGGGCATCCGTCATGCTGGCGCTCAAGCGCGGAATCGACGTGGTGCTGGGCTTGGCACTGCTGCTGGCCGTCCTCCCACTCCTCGCCGTGCTCGCCATCGCCGTCTGGGCGGAAACCGGTGCGCCGGTGCTGTTTCGCTGCCAGCGCCTCGGTCGAGGCGGCCGGCCCTTCACCATGTACAAATTCCGCACCATGGCCCTGGGAGCAGAACGCGCGCTCCAGACGCTGCGGTCTCGGAATGTCGCGCAGGGGATGGTGAAAATTGCCGACGATCCTCGGGTGACGACGCTGGGCCGGCTATTCCGCCGCTTCAGCCTGGACGAGCTTCCCCAACTCTGGAACGTGGTTCGCGGCGAGATGAGCCTGGTCGGCCCGCGCCCGCACGAACTGGGCGAGGTATCGCTCGAGGATCCGGTCCATCTCCAGCGGCTGCGAATGCGGCCGGGCCTCACCGGGCTCTGGCAGATCCGTGCCCGGACCGACCCGTCGCTGGCGATCCGCGTCCGCTATGACCTCGAGTACATTCACCGATGGTCGCTCCTGGCGGATTTCGCGATCGCCCTGAAGACGATCCCGCTGGTGCTACAAGGTCAAGGCGGGGCGCCCCGAGTACACGGTCAAGACCTCGTTCCCGAAGTCGCGCGAGGCGACGGGGCGGGTCGCAAAGCCCCGGGCGTCGAGCGACGCTAGCATGGCTCGCCACTCGCCGTCAGTCGACAGCACGATGAGCGCCTCACCGGTCGGACGCAGGGCGCCGTTGAGCCCGCTCGCGAAACGCTCGATGACATCCGTCCCCCGCCAGGCCTGATCCAGCCGGTCCACCGGCGTCCCACCCTAAAGAGGCGGGTTGAACAGCACTAGGTCGAACTGGTCACCGGCGCCGGGCGTAAAGAGGTCGCCGGCCCGAATCTCAACCCGGCCTTCGAGGTTGTTGAGGAGGACGTTGATGCGGGCGCAGCGCACCGCCTCCGGGTTGATATCGACCCCGATGACGTGGTAGCCGCGTCGCGCCGCAAAGATCGCGCCGATGCCCGACCCGGTTCCCAGGTCGAGCGCACGGAGCACGGCTGAGGCGCTGCCGTCCGCCAGAGGAGGAGACGGCACGCTTCGCGCCAGAAAGGCCCCGCTGCGAAGGAGCACTGGATTAAAGACGTCCGGCAGGACAACCAGCGACACCCCGTCGATCCGTTCGAGAACCAGCCGTCGATATCGTCGGCCGAATCGCTGATGCCGCAGGCGCAACCACGCTCGCCACACCCGGCGGAGGAACCCGGCGATCCAGCGCTTGACCGCCCAACGGAACCCGCCTCGCGAGGGAATCCAGCAAAGCCGTAGTCCGGCGTCGCGGGCCGCGCGGCGCAGACCGCTCTCGGTGAGATAGCCGATGCCGTATCGAATCACTCGCTCGCAGGTCGCGTGGAAGGCGATTTGCTGGGCGTCGAGCATTCGATGGCCGGCGTCATCGCTGGCAAAGAGCGGTGAATCCATCACGACCAGGATCCCTCCCGGGGCGAGCATTGCGCGCGCCCGGCGAAGCGTGCGGGCGGGATCGCTCGAGTAATGGAGCGACGCATTGAAGATCGCGACATGGAACTGGCCGGGGGCGATGGGCAGGTCATCGAAGTCCGCCTGGACACAGGTGAAGCGGATCGCGTAGTGCGCAATCGCTCCAAGTCCATCCTCGACGTCGTCGAGCCAATCGACGGCCACGCAGGAGTGCCCGACTTCAGTCAAGCGCGCCGCCAGCCAGCCGCTCCCGGCACCAAGATCGAGGATTCGTAATGGCCGCCCCTCAAACCTGCGCAGCACGCGGCCGAGGTTGCGAAAGCTCTCCTGGCGGACCCGCCAGGTTGCCGCTTGAGGATCGCGCGCGTCGACCTTGGGAAGCGAGCGGTAATACGCGGCGCGGCGTTGCCGGTACCCGTCATCGCCCCGGATCCGTCGGTATTGAGCGAGAAACGGCTCGATCTCTTGAAGACGCCCTGGCTTCAACAGGCGGTAGATGCCGTCGTGCAGCGGGATTTCGGCGCCGCACGCCCGACAGGTCGGGGCGCTCCCAGGGGATGCCGTGAGGGGCGACGCGCATTGCGGACAGATGAACGCCGGCATCCATGCCGGCTCAGCCACGGCGTTGCATCACGATCAGGAAGTGATCACCCCACCGGCGCAGTCCGGGCCATCCCGCCACGCGGTCCTCGAGAGCCTGAAGCATCGCCACAGCGCGATGGTGCCGGTGCGCGAACGCATCCATGTAGGGCGGCGGGGCGAGCAATCCCAGGCTGCGCAGCGAGCGGAGCCCGAAGCCCGCGCGCCCGAAGGCCGACCGGAACTCGGCGGGACTGTAGTAAGAGGTCCAGACGGTGCGGCCGTTCAGCGGGACCGCGACGGCCCGCTTCGCTGCGCGCCTTCGCGCCGCGCGCCACTGCCGTTTCAGGCTAAAAAGCGCGAGCTCCCACGGACAGACGCGGCCGATGACCGACGCGATCAGCGTGCCCTGGAGTAGGCGGCGTCGAAGTCGTCGGCGGGCAACCGGTCGAGCTCGTGGATGCCGAGGCGATGCACCGTCAGCATCCGCTCGAGCCCGCCTCGTGCGGCGCGGTCCTCGGTCCGCCGCACCATCTCCGGCGACCAGTCGATGGCCGTGACGCGGTAGCCCTGTTGGGCAAGCGCCGCGGCGTCGAGACCGGTCCCGCAGCCGAGGTCTAAAAGGGCCGCCCCCGGCGGAACCCGGCGACGAACCTCGGCCAGCGTTCGCGCGCGCACCGCTTGCACCAGTGCGTTGTTGCCTAGCGGGCCGTCATACGCATCGGCCACGGAGTCAAACGCCGACCGTGTGTCGATCAGCTGCTCCGCGTTCATGCCAGGGCCCGCTTGACGAACAGGGCCGTCAGGCCCGCTCCGAAGATCTGCCGGGCCAGGACCGCGAGCGCAGCGCCCCGAGCGCCGTAGACCGGGATCAGCCAGAGGCCGATCCCGGTGAAGAAGACGAGTTGAAGGATGTCACCGGCGGCGATGTACCGCACGCGCTCGAGGGGGTAGAGGACGAAGGCGGCGGGCTGCGCGTTGAGGCCGATGACAAAGCCCACCGCCAGGATCGCGAACGGAAACGTGGCGCCGGCATAGGCAGCCCCGTAGAGACCAACCACGAGCGCGGTGGCGAGCGGCAAGATCAAGAGCAATGCGGCCGACGCGAGCCCGGTGAGGCGCAGCGTACGAGCGACATAGGCGCGCAGGTCGGCTTTTGCCCGGTACCGGCTCGCATCCGGAAATGACGAGGTGAGCACCGCGTTCTGGACGACTTCGAACTTGGCCAGCAGCGCCAGCGCGGCGCCGTAGAGTCCGACTTCGGCCGCCGGGCGGAAGTGGCCGAGGAGGAGAACATCCAGGCTCAGGAAGATGGTGGAGGCGATGGCCGCGACCGCGATCCAGCGACTGAAGCGCCACAGCCGCCCGAAGCGCGTGCCGAGCGACGCCAGCAGGCGCGGTCGAAGATCGGACGGGAGGGAGCGCTGGCCCACGACCAGGAGCACCAGCGGAAGCATGACCTCGATGCCGACCAGCGGCCAGAGTGCGATCCGGCTGGTGAGAAAGAGCGTCACGATAACGATGGCTCGCAGCAGCGCCTGCGCCATGCTGAGCAGGCTCAGCGCACCAAACGTCTGGCGAGCCTCGAGCAGCGTCTGCACGTAATTCAGCAGCCCACCGGTGAGCAGCACCAGGGCGGCCAGTCGAATGAGTCCTGGCTGGACCGCGCCCCCATACCATCCGTTCACGATCCACCCGGCGAGGCCGGCCAGTAGCGCGGCCGCGAGCGTGCCGAACACGAGCTTTGCCATCAAAAATGAACGGGCGAAGGCCTGGGCCTCGGCCGGTGAGGCGGCCCCGGCGACATAGGTTACGGCGGCGTCGCGGAAGCCGAACTCCGCCACGAACGAGAACAGGCTCACCAGGCCCATGACAATCGCGAAGCGGCCCGCGTCCGCCGGGGCGAGCGCCCGATAGATGAGTACGGAGGCCAGCAAGCCGAACGCCAGCTTGACCAGGTTGCCAGTGAGCAGCACCACGACGTTGCGCAGCGGGCGGCGCAGCGTGGCGAGTTCAGCGACCACGTGCCACCATAACCAGGTCGCGCATCGACCGGCCGAAGGCATTCGCGCGCGAGCCGAACTGACGCGGGACGATTCGTCAGACACCACCCGAGCGCCTTTCGCATCACCCGAATGTTCGCCCCGAAGATTGCACCGCCGGGCGCCCGGCTGAGGCTGTCGGCCGGCGCGTCGATGGTGATCAACGAAAGGGGGAGGTACGCGCCGGGAACGAGCGCGGCCATTCGCAGCCAGTAGTCCCAGTCTTCGGCGGGACTGCACAGGGGATCGAACTCGCCCACCGCGGTCGCGATGGAGCGTCGGATCATGACGCCGCCGGTGACCAGAAAGTCTGTCTGCAGCAGCAGGTCGAAGACGTCGCTGACGCCCCCCAATTTCGGCGTTGAAGACGAGGGAATCTGATAGTCGCAGTAAGCGAAACCGGCGTCGGGATGCTGCAACAGCGCCTGGGCGAGCTCGGCCAGCGCGCTCGGCCGCCAGACGTCATCCGAGTCGAGGAACGTGATGAGCTCCCCCTGAGCTCGCTTCAGGCCCGCATTGCGCGCGACCGCGGGGTTCCGCGAGTGGGCGATGCGGATCGACGTCACCGGCTGAGCGGCGAGGAACTCGACCGTGCCGTCGGTCGACCCATCGTCCACGACGATCACCTCATGGTCGGTGAGCGTCTGGGCAAGCACGCTGGCCAACGCGCGGGCCAGCAGCTCGCGCCGTTCATACGTGGTCAGGATGACCGAGATCACCAGTCTGCCTGTTTGTACGCCCCGGGGTTTCTCGATGCTCGGCCGCGGGTCGTTGTAACCCGACGGCGTACCGTCCTGCAGGAAGTCGGTTGTGTTCCAGCCAAGGGGGACAGCTCGATGAAGGTCATTCTGTATAACCCCCAGAGCACCGCTTCGCGAAAGCGTATCCTCCCGCTTTCGTTGCTGGCCCTGGGGGCGGTCATCGAGGGCCGCCACGATTATGTGATCGTCGACGGCAACGTCGAGCCGGATTCGCTCAGCGCGCTGGACGGACGGGTGCGCGACTGGGGCGCGCGGGTGCTCGCGATGACGGTCATGCCCGGGCCACAACTCAGCCAGGCGGTGCCCTTTGCCCGAGAGCTGAAACGGCGGCATCCGGACCTGATCATGGTGTGGGGCGGGTATTTTCCAACGCAGCACTACGACGTCTGCGTGCGCGCACCCTACGTCGACTACGTGATCCGCGGGCACGGCGAGGCGAGTTTCCTCCAATTGCTGGACCTGCTTGAACACGGGGGCAAGCCGGCCGATGTGCCCGGCCTCGCGTTTCGCGCGAATGGCGACGGCATCGCCTCGAACCCGATGCCCTCCATCCCGAATCCGCAGGAGCTCCCGGACTTCCCCTACGACCGCGTTCCCGTACGGTCCTACTCGAGGGAGAGCTTCCTCGGCAAACGGACGCTGCCGCACCACTCGAGCTATGGGTGTCCATTCTTCTGCAACTTCTGTGCCGTGGTCAATATGGTCGGCGGCCGCTGGCTGCCTCAGAGCGCGGCACGGACGGCGAGCGTCGCGCGCTACCTGCACGATCAGCACGGCGCCGATGCCGTGGAGTTCTACGACAACAACTTCTTCGTGCACGAGGCGCGCACGGTGGAGTTCGCTGAGCGGATCCGCGACC